>JBAZLW010000138.1:0-6937 GCA_041650095.1 Hydrogenophilaceae bacterium
CACACCGTGCTGGTCACCGAGGCCGGCTACGAGGTGCTGACCCTGTCGGCCGGGACACCGCCGCCGCCGCCGTTCATCCAGCCGGCCTGACTGGATGGTGGATTTCGCCGTCGTCGCACACTGGCGGCAGCAGCATGCCGCCGAACGCGCCCGGCTGATCGAGGGCTACCTGGCTGGCCGTCGCGCCAAGCCGCTGCTGCGCGGCCTGTCGCGTGCCGCCGACCGACTGCTGCGGCAGGCCTGGCTGGCCCACGATCTGCCGGCCAACGCCGCCCTGGTGGCCGTGGGCGGTTATGGCCGCGACGAGTTGTACCCCCATTCCGACGTCGACCTCCTGATCCTGCTCGACGACAACCTGCCCGCTGCCGAGGAGGCCCGCTTCGAACCGCTGATCGGCCTGCTCTGGGACCTCGGCCTGCATGTCGGCCACAGCGTGCGCCGGCTGTCGGAATGCCTGACCGAGGCGGCCGGCGACATCACCATCCAGACCAACCTGCTGGAATCGCGCCTGCTGGCCGGCGACAGGAAACTCTACGCGAACTATCGCCGGGACTTCGGCGCGCACTTGGACCCGGTCGCCTTCTTCGAGGCCAAGCGGCTGGAACAGCGCAACCGCCACGGCCGCTTTGCCGACCGCGCCCTGCTGCTGGAGCCCAATCTGAAGGAAAGCCCGGGCGGCCTGCGCGACGTCCAGACCGCAGGCTGGGTCTGCCAGGCGGTCGGCCTGCCGGCGGATTTCCCCGGTCTCGCCCGGGCCGGCCTGATGTCGGAAGCCGAGGCGCGTTTGGTCAGCGCCCGGCTGACCTTCCTGAGCCACCTGCGCATCCGTCTGCACCTGGCCGCAAACCGCCGGGAGGACCGCCTGCTGTTCGAATTCCAGGAGCGCCTGGCGGGTGAAATGGGTTACCACGCCGCCGGCAACCAGCGCGCCTCGGAGCGCCTGATGCAACACTATTTCCAGGCCGCGCGCGAGCTTTCCCTGAGCAACGAATTCATTCTCGGCTACGTGCGCGAACGCCTGCATCCGGACGCGGGGGCGACCACGATTCCGGGGCAGACGGACTTCGTCATCCGCGACAACCGGCTCGATATCGTCGATCCCGAGCTGTTCGCCCGGCGCCCTTCCGCGATCCTGGACGCCTTCCTGGTCCTGCATCGGCAGGACGACCTGAGCCGCTTCACCCCGGCCACGCTGCGCGCGCTCTGGCGCGCACGCGGCCGGGTCGACGCCGGATTCCGGCGCGATCCCGGCAACCGCGCGCGCTTCATCGCCCTGTTCCAGCAGTCGAACGGCCTCACGACCACGCTGCGCCTGATGCACCGCCTGGGCATACTGGGCCGTTACCTGCCCGCCTTCGGCCGCATCACCGGCCAGATGCAGCACGACCTCTACCATATCCATCCGGTCGACGAGCACACCCTGATGGTGCTGCGCAACCTGCGCCGGATGGCCATGCCGGAGTACGCCCACGAACTGCCCTTCGCGCACCGGGTGATGAGTGAATTCGAGCGGCCGGACCGGCTCTACCTGGCCGCCCTGTTCCACGACATCGCCAAGGGACGCGGCGGCGACCACTCCAGTCTGGGCCAGGCCGACGCCCGCCGCTTCTGCCGCGGCCACGGCCTCGGCAAGGCGGACACGGAGGAAGTGGTCTGGCTGGTCGGTCAACACCTGAGCCTGTCTTCCACGGCCCAGAAACAGGACCTCGCCGACCCCGAGGTGATCGCCGGCTTCGCCCGCCGCTGCGGCAGCGTGGCGCGCCTGACCGCACTCTACCTGTTGACCGTGGCCGATATCCGTGGCACCAACCCGGCGATCTGGAATTCCTGGAAGGACAAGCTGACCCGTGAACTCTATCTGGCCAGCCGGCGCCTGCTGGAAGGCCACGAGCCGCATCCGGATCAGGTCGAGGTACGCAAGGAGGAGGCGCGCGTCACCCTGCGCCTGTACGGCTTCCCGGACGGCGTGGAAAACCGCTTGTGGCAGCAGTTGGATGACATCTACTTCCTGCGCCACGAGGCCCAGGAGATCGCCTGGCATACCCGCCGGCTGCTGCCGCTGCTCGGCCGCCATGACGTCATCGTGCGCGCCCGCCTGGCGCCGATCGGCGAAGGGGTCGAGGTGCTGGTCTACGCCCCCGACGAGGAGGCCCTGTTCGCCCGCATCTGCGGCTTTTTTGCCGGCATGCGCTATTCGGTCCTGCAGGCGCGCATCCATACCACCCGCGATGGCCGCGCCCTGGACACCTTCCTGGTCATGGACGAACAGAGCCGCACCGCCTATCGGGATATCCTGAGCTACATCGAGTTCGAGCTGGCCGCGCTGCTGAAGGCGCACCGGCCCCTGGCCGACATCGCGCCCGGCCGCCTGCCGCGCCAGATGAAGGCCTTCCCCTTGCAGCCCGAGGCAATGCTCACGGCCGGCGTGGACGCCAATACCTGGCTGCTCACCATCACCGCCGGCGACCGCCCCGGCCTGCTCTACGACATCACCCGCCGGCTCGGCCAACACGGCGTGATGGTCCGGACCGCGCGCATCAACACCCTGGGCCAGCGGGCCGAAGACGTCTTCGTGGTGTCCGGCGAGCGCCTGGCACAGCCGGATACCCGGCTGGCGATCGAGCGCGAGTTGATTGCGGAGCTGAGTTAGCGGTCAGCGCCGACAGGCTGCTTGCTTTTGCTGAAAGCCGACTGCTGATCGCTGACTGCTTGTTGTAGATCGCCGACCGCTTCCCCCTGCTCCAGCCGGTAGATCCAGGCCAGCAGCTCGGCCACGGCGATATACAAGGCCGGCGGAATGCGGTCGTCCAGGTCCACCTGCATCAGCAGCGCCACCAGTTCCGGCGATTCGTGCACGAACACGCCGGCCTCGCGCGCCCGGGCGATGATCTCGTCGGCCAGGTGGCCGCTGCCCTTGGCGACCACGCGCGGCGCGCCGTCCTGCGCGCCATAGGTCAGGGCGACGGCATGCTGGCGATCGTCATTGCCCGGCATCGGCTAACTCCGCCTGGACGCTGGACAGATTCAATTCGGCATCGCGCAGACGCCGGACCAGCTCGGGCATGGCGGCATTGATCTCGGCCAGGGCCTCCTCTGTGCCGGAACGCAGGCGGATGCGCAGGCCGAGGGCGCCGATGTCGAGGTCGGCCGCCACCTCGCCCAGCCTGGGCAGGGCCAGACGCAGCTGGGAGCGCCATTTCTGGCCGGCGGCCTCGGCGTCCGCATCGCGCCCGTCGCGCTCCTGGACCAGCCATTCCGCCATCTGCCCGGGCCAGGCCTGGCCCTGCCAGAGGAAGGGGCCACCATCGAGCATGTGCAATTGCCGGCTGGCGAGGCGGGCCGCCTGTTCCGGCATGCCCTCCAGGTCGGGCAGGTCCAGGCGCGGCCCGGGCGCCAGCAGCAGGCGAGCCTGCGGTTCGCGCTGGACGCTTTCAAGGCTCACCTCGCCGCGTACCCACTTGCCCAGGTGCGATTCGTAGAACAGGCCGCTTTCCTTGACCGTCTGCTGCAGGCGCATGGGCAGTATCTGGTTCGCGGCCGTCTTCTCGGCCACCACGCCCTGCGCCGTGGTCAGGGAAGATTGCGACCCTAGAGCGGAACGCAGGCCGTCCACCGCCTCGCCGGCCAGGGTCATGGCCGGGATGGCCGGGCCGGGCAAGGCACTGATCGGGCCGGTGTGCTGTGGTGCCGGCGCCAGCAGCACGGCCGGGTTGGCGACGATGGGACGTCCGGCCGTAGCGGCGGCGGCCATGCCCGTGGCGGTGGCCTGTGTCGCGCTGGCGGGCGCGTTGGCCGGCGAGGCGGCGGCCGGGCGGCCGCTGGCCAATACCGAAGGGGTCATCGCCTGGAGGGCCGTGCTCGCCGTCGTGGCAACCGCGACTGAAGCCGCGGGCACCGGGGTCGAGGCCGACACCGGCACGTAGCGCACCAAGGCGTTCACCTGCTGGGCGGCCCGGCTGACATTCACCGGTTGCGCCGTCGCCACGGCGGGCGCGTTCAATGCGAAGGTCGGCCGCGGCGCCGCGTTCAGGAAGGTCAGCCGGATCACGTCGCCGGGCCGTGCCTGTTGGGGCAACTGCATGTCCATGGCCTGGTTGCCTACCTGCACCAGGTTGCGTCCGTTCGGCAGGCTGTCGAGCACCTTGCCCTCGTATTGCGCACCGGGCTTGAACTGGCTGAGCGCCTGGTCCTTGCCGGCCTGCAACTGCTCCGGGCCCTGGCTCTTGAGCCAGGACAGGATCAGTTCCGGCAGCGCACCGATATTCATGACGGAAGGTCAGTCGGTTTGGATCGGGGCAGCAGCCCCGGCCCGGACAGGGATCGTGGTCATGCAGGCAACCTCCGGCAGGGTATGGCTATGCGACGATAACGGCAGAACCTAGCCTACCTTGAGCCGGATCAGCCGGTTACGATTCCTTGCCCTTGCGATGCATGGCCACGATCAGCGCCGCCTCGTCGCGCGAGATGCCGCAGCGGGCGGCGATATCCGGCGCGATCATGCCCTGGCGGGCATACTGGATGGCGTAGTCGTAGGCGGCGTGGACAGACTCCGATTCGGGGGATTCGGCCACGCCCAGCCTAGACTCCAGTTCGTCCAGCCTGCGCTGCAGGGCTGCCAATTCGGCACACAGCTTGTCGATCTCACTGTTGTCAGTTGCTACCTTACTGCCACGCCGCTTGGAGAGGACGACCGATTCCAATAGATAGATCACCGTGGCCAGGACCACGGCGATCAGGAGTTCGCGCCAGGTAATGATGAATTCCATGAACGACCGGGATATTTATCGCGAGGGCCAAAGCCCCAATCGGCTAGGTAAAAAAGTTAGACCACGCTAACCAGCAGTAGCCAAATTACTTCTCACCGCGCAAGCCAGCCGCAATGTTCTGATTGATAGCGATCAATATATCTAACTTCCCCAGCTCCGGGTAAGCCAGCATATCGAAGGAACGCTTATCTACAAAAGCAGACAGGGATAACAGATTGTTTTTAATTTCAGTAGGCAGTGGATTTTCCGCCTCCGTCAGTTCAGCCTGAAACAGCGTCCATAGGCGCTGATTGTAGCGAAGCGCTTCATCAAGCAACTCTTCATAACCAACCTGCCCCCAGAGCTGTTTGACTTCAGAGAGGCGCACCGCAGCTCGGATTAGAACCGAAGCCTCCAACTCACGGCCAGAGAGTGTGGCTTTTTCAACTGACTGGTAGGCCTCAAGCGGATTGACTGACATTCTGGATAAGCTCCTGCTCATAGTCCACGAGTTTGCGCGCGCTCTTCAATGCCTGGTAATACCTGCCACAGGCAAGATCATTGTTGATATCAGCCAGGAAACGAGCCGTGCTGGGCGCCGCATCGAGAACCTCTTGAGCGAGTTTGACGTAATTGCCTTGATAGGCTGCCAAGTTGGCCCGATCCATGTACATCAACTGTACGCACAAATAAATCCGTCGACAAACGGTATCCGCCTCGGCCTCGGTCAAAATATCCTTTTCCCTTAGCAGGGGTACATCGTTCAGTATCGTAAGATCAATGTTGCTATCCCCATTCTGGACGACGGCCCCACCAATGAATACCTTCTCGTGAGGCTTCAGGTTAATCTTCAGCGGCACATCAACCCACCAACTTACCCAGGGTCTGCCCACCATTCAGCAAGGATTGGCCTGATTGACCCAGTCCAGAGGAGATGGTACCTGCCAAAATGCGCACTTCCGCCTCACCCGTCGGGGCCTGGGGAAGGTCTCGGTTAATCTTCTGGCCGATACTATCTACCTGAGCTTGTAACTGGGCGTAACTTTCGCCAATCTTGGCTTGCATGGCTTGTGCGGCCTCGCCAAATGCGGCGATGGCTTGATCACTCGACTTTAACGCATCCAGAGCGGGCAGATCCGATTCACGCGGATAGAATACAGGCGCCTGCGTATCCTCTATGCGAGGGAAAGTCAGCGCCGCCAGTTCCTTACGTAAGCCAATGATTTGGTTTATATAATTTACACGCAGATCATTACCTTCAGGGAACGGTGGATAATTCTTAACCATCTGAGATGCACTGGCCATGTCACCCAGCAAAGCATCTGCCTTGCCTAAGGCCTTGTCAGCCTCACCTATCGATTTAATTGCTTGCGCGGCATCGTCCTTGGCGCCAGCCAGAACAGCAAAGCTGTCTTGGCGTTCACCAGACCGAATTGCCGGCGTTCCTGGTTCTCGGGGTGTAACCCACTGCCGCACCTGCCCTGCCTGGGCGCCACCGACGTAACCAAGACCCTGCGCAGAAGCGCCGATACCATTGATCTCGTTTACCATCGCTGCCTCCTCTGGCAATCACCGGGACGCTGAAACCCGCCCGGTGACCGCCGTTTGATCCAAGACCAAAGGTCTTAGAACAGCCTGAGCACGCTCTGGGCAGCTTGGGAAGCGAGGGAGAGAGCCGTCGTACCCAACTGGTTGCGGGTCTGCAGCATCAGCATGTTGGCGCCTTCCTCGTTGGTGTCAGCCAGCGTCAGGTTGTTGGCACCGGTCTTCTCGACGTTGATGATGCTATTGGTAAAGTCCAGACGGGCGTTGACGATGGACAGGTTGCTCGCCATCTTGGAAGACTGGACCTGCAACTGGGAAATCGCCGTGGTCAAACCGGCGGCCACCGCATTGATGTTGTAGGCATTGGAGAAACCAGCCACGATGCCATTACTGGCAGCCGTACCATTCTGGTCGCCAACAGCCGAACCAGCGACAAAAGCGGAAATAGAAGTAATGTTGGCCGCGAGGTTACTGAATCCGCCGACGACCCCTGCCGAACCAGCATTGGCTGTAGACAGCAAGCCACTGACTTTGGCATCGAAGCCGTTGATGGTCAGCTTGTTGGTGCCGGTTTCGTTGAACAGCACGTCCAGGGACACCGCGGTACCGTTCAGGAAGTTGGTGCCCTTGTAGCCGGAGTCGCTGAT
>JBAZLW010000139.1:0-6893 GCA_041650095.1 Hydrogenophilaceae bacterium
CCTTGGCCGCGCCGGCGAGATAAAAAACGGGCAGCCTGGGCTGCCCGTTTTCATTGCTGCAGTCCTGCCTTATTTCGGCGACTGGCCGGCGTAGTGCTCGGCAATGGCCTGGATGTCGGCGTCGGACAGCGGCGCGCCCATGGCGTGCATGGCCGACTGGACGCGCTTGCCTTCGCGGTAGTCGGTGAGCGCCTTGACCAGGTAGGCGACCGGCTGGCCTTCCAGGTGCGGCGTGACCATGGCCGGGTTGTCGGTGGTTGCGCCGTGGCACTTGTTGCAACGCTCCGCCCACTGCTGGCCGGCGGTCGGCTTGCCGGCCGCGGCGAGCTTCGGCGCCTGGGCGACATAGAAGGCGGCGATGTGGGCCAGGTCCGGATCCTTGACGCCGGCCAGCATGGCCTTCATCTCGGCGTGGGCGCGGCCGCCATCGCGGTAGTTCTTCATTGTCTTGACCAGATACTGGGCATCCTGACCGGCCAGGCTGGGCGTCTTCGCGTCGGCACTGTGGCCCTGCTGGCCGTGACAGCCGCCACACTTGCCGGACAGCGGCTCGCCGGCCATGGCGTCACCGGCAGCCGGCTTGTCGCGTGCGACCGGGGCCTGGGCGGCGTAATAGGCAGCGATGTTCTCCATCGCCACCTTGTCCAGCTTGGCGACCTGGACCGCCATGATGGCGTCCTTGCGACTGTTGTCCTTGTAGGCCTGCATGGCATTCAGCAGGAAGCCGGGATGCTGGCCGGCCAGGCTGGGGGTGCCGGGCATCTTGCTGTTGCCGTCGGCGCCGTGGCAGGCGATACAGGCTGTCGCGGCGGCCTTGCCGGCGACCACGGTATCGGCGGCACCGGTTGCGGCGCCGGCACTGGCCTGCTTCTGGCCGGCGTAATAGGCGGCGATGTTGTTGACATCGGCCTCGGTCAACTCGGACGAGAGCTGTTGCAGGGCGGCATGCTGGCGGGTGCCGGTACGGTAGCCGTTGAGCGCGTTGAGCAGATAGGCCTCTTTCTGACCGCCCAGGTTGGGGATGTCAGGGCCGGTGCCCTTGCCGTCGAGACCGTGGCAGCTGAAGCACTTGGCTTCGGCGACGGCCTTGCCGGCGGCCAGGTCGGCCTTCGGGGCGGCGGCTTCGGGGGCCGGCCCCTTGCCGCAGGCGGCCAGCAGCAGGGAAAGCAGTATCAGGGAGGGGGCTGTCTTTTTCATGGGGACCTCTTGTGAATTCGGTTACCTGGGCAATGGGACGTGGCGGCGGGACTTAAGTCCGATGCACGCTGGGCAATTGACCCTGGGAGTCGATCAGTTCCTGGGGCGGCTTGTAGAACCACATCTGATACATGGAGGTGAACCACATGATGGTGAAGCAGATCCCGTACAGGGCGCCGCCGATAATCACCGCCCAGGCGAAGCCGGTCCAGACCTTGGTCAGATACCAGGCCGCGATGTCGACGATCAGCGACAGGAACGGGATGGCCAGCACGACGCACTTGAACCAGGCCGGTTTGACATACGCGTGGGTATAGATGAAGCCGATGATGAAGAATATGAAGGTGATCGAGAACAGGTGGATGTGCGAGATGCGCACCAGGGTGGCGATGTTCATGCCGGTGTCGGCCGCGGTGACCTTGGTGACGCCGTCATAGTTGGTCAGGTCGGGCAGGTTGGGGTTGGCTTCCGGGTTGTGGCAGGCTACGCAGTGTTCCTGCAGGATCGGGTTGATATTGCCTTCGAATTCCTCCTGCGGCGCCTTGCTGTGCAGCCAGTTGAAAACGATCGTTTTCTTTTCCGGCGGCAGCATGTCCGCCATGGGGCCGCGCAGCGCGGTTTCCAGCCGGGTGCCTTCCTTGTTGCCGCTGTAGGAGATGATCAGATCCTTTTCCGACAGCATGGGGTTGCCGTCCTTGCCGGCATGCGACTCCCAGACCTGAACCATGGCCATCAGGTAGCCGACGCCGAACACCAGCAGGACCATGGAGAACAGCACACGCATGGACATGGGCAAAAACTGGAAGTGAACGTAGCTCACCTTGGTCATGAAGTGCTCCTAGATTACGAATCGCGGGGAGTATATAAGCGGATACTGATGTCGTCAATTTAGACCGGGTATTGTTTCGACCGCTTTGACCAGGGTCAAGTTGTCCCGGTTTTGCTCCCGACGCGGATGTACAAGGCGGCCGAGAGGAAAAGTGCCAGGGCGAGTGCGATCTCGAGCGCGGCCAGATCGGCCGAGGGCCGAGGCTCCGTCATCACGCGCATGACACCTTCGGCGAAATAGGCCCAGACCACCAGGCTGGCCCAGCGGTAGGTATAGACGCGGCCATGCAGGATGCCGAACAGGAGGGCGAGCAGGGGCAACACCTTGAGGACCAGCCAGGAACCGCCCGGACGCAGCGGCGCCAGCCAGAGTTCCCAGGCCAGGCCAAGCAGGATCAGGGCGATCAGGCTGGCCGAGGCGATGGCCGAGAGTTGGCCGGCGGTCAGGCGCGGCATTGTTGCGCCATTGCCACAAGCGCCGCGCGGGCGGTCTGGGCATCCTGGACGGGGGCGGCAAACTCGAAGCGCAGGATGCGCTCGCCGGCGCGGACGTCGAAACCGTCCGGGTCGATGCCGATCATGGTCGCCGAATCCGCCTCGATCTGATGGACATGTCGGCAGTAGTCGCGCAGGGTGTCGGCATGGTCGCTGTTCATGTGCGCCAGGATGCTGTCCTCCGCCTCGGCCAGGGCACCCGGCGCCGCCAGGTAGGCCTCCGGGTCGATCCAGAAGATGTGCCCGAAGCCGCCGATCCAGCGCACCTTGATCGGCTCGATGCGGTAGAAGTTGAAGTCGTGCATGGCGAAATAGCCTTCCGCCTGCGGGAAATAGCGCAGGTAGCGCGGCCCCAGGCTGTCCTTCTCGGCCAGCCGCTCGGCGCGGCCGATCAGGGTGACCCGGCCGGTCACCTGCATGTCGGTGCTGTAGGGCTGCACGATGACGGAGACGCGCGGGTCGGCGGTGATGTTCTTGGTGTGCTCGGCGATCTCCGAGATCAGGATCACCGGCCACCCGGCATGGTCGAGGATGAAGGGCGATACCGAGCCGAATGGGTAGCCGTCCAGGCGTTTGGAAAGGGTCGACAGCACGCCGCTTTGCTGGCCGCGGGTGAAGCGGCGGGCCTCGTCGCCTTGTTCGCTCATGCTGCTCGCTCCGATCGGTTGCCTGGAATCCTGCGGGCGCAGGTCGCTCGTCGGCGCCATGCGCGGTCGCTCGCCCCCCGCTGCGCGGGTTCCCGGTCGCTGCTCATTGTGCCCCCAGCTTGATTGCGATCTCGGCCAGGCGCCGGCCCTGGGCGTAGGCCAGCTTGCGTTCCTCCTCGGTCACCGGCTGCCTGCCGTCGGCGCCGGCGAAGTGGCTGACCCCGTAGGGGGTGCCGCCGGAGCGGGTCGCGTTCAGTTCCGGATTGGCATAGGGCAGGCCGACGATGACCATGCCGTGGTGCATGAGCGGCAGCATCATCGAGATCAGGGTGGTCTCCTGGCCGCCGTGCAGGCTGGCGGTGGAGGTGAACACCGAGGCCGGCTTGCCGGCCAGCGCCCCGGACAGCCAGAGGCTGGAGGTGCCGTCCCAGAAATACTTCATCGCCGCGGCCATGTTGCCGAACCGGGTCGGCGAGCCGAGCGCCAGGCCGGCGCACTCTTCCAGGTCCTTCAGGGTGACGTAGGGTGCGCCCTCGTCGGGCACCAATCTGGCCGGGCCGTCCGATTCCGACACCACCTTGGGCACCGTGCGCAACCGCGCCCGCGCGCCGGGCACCGACTCGACGCCATGGGCGATATGGGCGGCCAGCTGCTTCACCGAACCGTGCAGGCTGTAGTAGAGGATGAGTATGTCGTTCATGTTTGCTGTTCCGTCGATTCCGCAATGCTACCGGATTTCGCCGCGAATTCTGGCGGGCTGGCGGCGATTGACGCACAATTCAGTCTTTATCAGACGGGTCTCGACACGGAATGAACCTGCACGAATACCAAGCCAAGGCGGTTCTGCGCGACTACGGGCTGGCGACGCCGCGTGGGGTTGCCATCCAGGCGGCGGCGGAATCGGCTGCCGCGGCGGAAACCCTGGGCGGTCACGCCTGGATGATCAAGGCCCAGATCCACGCCGGCGGACGCGGCAAGGCGGGCGGCGTCAAGCTGTGCCGGTCGGCGGCCGAACTGGCCACGGCCGCGCATGCCCTGCTCGGGCATCGCCTGACGACCTACCAGAACGCGCCCGATGGCCAGCCGGTCCATACCCTGCTGGTCGAGGAGACCCTGCCGATTGCCCGCGAGCTGTACCTGTCGATCACCGTGGACCGGGCCGCCGAGCGCATCGGTCTGGTCGCCTCGGCGGCCGGCGGCATGGAGATCGAGGAAGTGGCCCGCACCGAGCCGGATAAGATACTGCACGAGACGGTCGACCCGGTCACTGGCCTGATGGACTTCCAGGGCCGCAACCTGGCCTTCGGCCTCGGCCTGGCCGGCGAGCAGGTCGCCGCCTTCGTCAAGCTGGTGAAGACCTGCTACCGCATCTTCATCGAGAAGGACCTGGCCCTGCTGGAGATCAACCCGCTGGTGCTGACCGAGGACGGCCGCATCCTGCCGCTCGACTGCAAGATGAGCCTGGACGACAACGCGCTGTACCGCCAGAAGGCCCTGGCCGAACTGGCCGACTTCAGCCAGATCGACCCCAAGGAGGCCGAGGCGCACAGCCACAACGTCAACTACATCGCCCTCAACGGCAACATCGGCTGCATGGTCAACGGCGCCGGCCTGGCCATGGCGACCATGGACCTGATCAAGCTGTCCGGCGGCATGCCGGCCAACTTCCTCGACGTCGGCGGCGGCGCCACGGCCAAGTCGGTCGCCCAGGCCTTCCAGATCATCCTGGCCGACGCCAACGTCAAGTCGGTGCTGATCAACATATTCGGCGGCATCGTGCGCTGCGATTTGATCGCCGAGGGCATCATCCAGGCGGTCAAGGAGGTCGGCGTCGAGGTGCCGGTGGTGGTGCGGCTGGAAGGCACCAACGCCGACAAGGGGCGCGAACTGCTGGCCCATTCCGGTCTGGCCATCATCGCCGCCAACGATTTGAACGAGGCCGCGCGGCGGGCCGTGGAGGCGGCGGCATGAGCAAGGAGCAGGGTTCCCGCTTGCGGGATGCGACTGGCCGCGAATGCTGCCAGCCGCCGACGTGTTGTTCATTGCATTCCAGCATTGGCTCTGAAGAGGCGGTAGCATGAGCATCCTGATCAACAAGAACACCAAGGTCATCTGCCAGGGCTTCACCGGCAAGCAGGGCACCTTCCATTCCGAACAGGCCATCGCCTACGGCACCCAGATGGTCGGCGGCGTCACCCCGGGCAAGGGCGGCCAGAGCCACCTCGATCTGCCGGTCTTCAACACGGTGAAGGACAGTGTGCGCCAGACCGGCGCCGACGCCAGCATGATCTACGTCCCGGCCGCCTTCGCCGCCGACGGCATCCTGGAAGCGGCCGAGGCCGGCATCCGGGTGATCGCCTGCATCACCGAGGGCATCCCCGTGCGCGACATGATCAATGTCAAGGCGGCGATCCGGGCCAACGGCGCCAGTCTCATCGGCCCCAACTGCCCCGGCCTGATCACCCCGGGCGAGTGCAAGATCGGCATCATGCCCGGCTTCATCCATAAGCCGGGCAAGGTCGGCATCGTCTCCCGCTCCGGCACCCTGACCTACGAGGCGGTCTGGCAGACCACGCAGGCGGGCCTGGGCCAGTCGACCTGCGTCGGCATCGGCGGCGACCCGATCAAGGGTCTCGACTTCATCGACTGCCTGGCCCTGTTCCAGGCCGACCCCCAGACCGAAGCGATCATCCTGGTGGGCGAGATCGGCGGCACGGCCGAGGAAGCGGCGGCCGAGTACATCCAGGCCCACGTGAGCAAGCCGGTGGCGGCCTACATCGCCGGCCTCACCGCGCCTTCGGGCAAGCGCATGGGCCATGCCGGGGCGATCATCGCCGGCGGCTCGGGCCGGGCCGAGGACAAGATCGCCGCCCTGGAACGGGCCGGCGTGGTGGTGGCCAAGAGCCCGGCCGGCATGGGCGAGGCGATTGCGGAGGCCATCGCGCGGCGATGACCAAGGTCGACTTCTACTTCAACGCCGCCGACAAGCTGGATGTGGCCAGGAAACTGGCCGGCAAGGTCTACCAGTCCGGCCAGCAGGCGTTGCTGTACACGGCCGACGACCGTCTCGCCAACGCCCTCGACGCGGCGATCTGGACCCGCGACAAACTGTCCTTCATCCCGCACCTGCGTTGCGGCCATCCGCAGACGCAGGAGACCCCGCTGCTGATCGGCACCGACGCCGACGCCCTGGCCTCGCCGGACGTGCTGATCAACCTCGACGCCGAGTGTCCGTCCTGTTTCAGCCGCTTCGAGCGGCTGCTCGAGGTGGTCGGCACCGACCCGGCCGATGTCCAGGCCGGGCGTCAGCGCTACCGTTTCTACAAGGACCGGGGCTATGCCATCGAAAACCACGACCTGGCAGGGAAATGACCATGGCTGACGAGACCCAGGACATCTTCGGCAAGATCGACGCCCTGCTCGGCAAGCGGGCCGGTTTCGGCGGCGGCGTGCCGCGGCTGGAAGACGAGTTCCCGCTCCTGACCGAAGTCGTGAACGAAGCCCTGCCGGCGCCCCAGGAAGCCACCGGCCAGATGGCCGACGCGATGTCGACCCCGACGGCAGAGGCCGCCGCCCCGGTCGGCCCAGACCAGGCCTGCAGCGATCTGGCCGAGCTCGATATCGACCGTATTGCTGCCGCCCTGGAGGCCAGGCTGTCGGAATTGTTCATCCGCCAGCAGTTGCGCATCGAGACCCTGGTGCGCCGGGTGGTGCGGGAAGAACTGG
>JBAZLW010000140.1:0-6889 GCA_041650095.1 Hydrogenophilaceae bacterium
AAGTCGAAGGCCAGCAGCCACAGGCGTCCGGCAACAAAGCTGGCGATCAGCATGGCCACCAGGGTGATGAGCAGTTTCTGCCAGAGCTTCATGCGGCCGGTCTCATTTCAGGGTGAAGGCGGGCGGGGTGTATTCCAGGACCAGGACGCCCAGGTGCTGCTTCAGGCCCAGGATCGGGATGATGGCGCGCAGGCCGGCGCTGGCGCTGCGTTCGATCCGGATGTCGCCGGCCTGCAGGTACTCGGCTGGGTACAGGCTGGCGAACGGCACCGCGAGTTGCTTGCGGTCGCTGGCGACGAGTATCTTGCCGTCGGGATTGGCCAGCACCGCCGACTGAAAGCCTGGCATCTGGACCAGGTCGGTGAAGTACTGGTCGACCTGGTCCAGGTTGGCGGCCATCACCTCGCGCCGGATGACCCAGGCGAGCGGGGTGCTGAACAGGCGCAGGCCAGCCTCGGAGCGGCTGGCATCCAGCTGCCTGGCCTGTTCGACCAGTTGGACGCGGGCCTGGGCATGCTGCGCCTCGGCCTGGGCGAATTTGTCCTCCTGCGTGGCTACGGCGGCGACCTTCCAGGCGTACATGGCCGCGGTCACCACTACCAGGGCGATGGCCAGGCCGAGGATGATCTTGCGCTCCATGCCGGCGGCCTGGGACGTGGCGGGGGTGTCTTCGGTGGTGTTCATTTCATCTCCCTCTCTGGCTAATGAAACCCCGGTCAGCGGACCAGGGTGGATAAAGGTTTGTTGGCGGCATCCAGGTCAATGTAGTTCATTTGCTGGACCAGCAGTGCCAGGTCCTCGTTCAGCCTGAGCAACGTGCTCTCCGGCAGCCTTGCCAGGGCATGTGGCACCAGGCCGGATAGCGGCCTGGGCGCGCGCGCCAGCACGGCCTGGCCCTGCTCGGTGAGATGCAGGTTGACCACGCGGCGGTCGTCCTCGCCGCGTCGGCGCTCCACCAGACCGGCCTTGGCCAGCTTGTCCAGCATGTTGCTGGCGGTGGAGACATGGACCGACAAGGTTTCGCTCAGGCGGGAGACGGTGATGCCCGGGTTCTCGGCCAGGGCGGCCAAGATCCAGACCTGGGCGCCGGATATGCCGCACGCGGTTTCCAGGGCGCGGAAATGGTGGCGCACCGCGCCGATGATGATCCTGAGCTGTTTCAGGGTTTCCCGGGCCAGCGGGGTGCCCGTGTCCATGCTGCGGCCGGTCGTTTTCATCGGGGTTGGGCCTCGATGGCAGATTCCGCCGCGGCGTCGAACAGCGGCTGGATCCGGGCCATGCGCCAGGCGACGACGCCCAGTTCCTTTTCCCGGGTCTTCTGGTTCGCGCCGGGATAGCCTGCCGTGGCGCGTGCCTGCAGGTCTGCCGCGTGCAGTTGGCCGGCGATCAGATCGGCGCGCTGGCGTGCCAGCAGGGCGGTCTTGCGGCCGGCTTCGTTCAGTGCGGCCGCACCCGTCACCTCGACGGCATTCACCTGCCAGCGCGCCAGCGCCCAGAGCGCGGTGTTCAGGGACTGGCGACCGCGTTCGGCTAGTTCGGCCTTGCCGGCCTGGAAGGCGATGTCGGGCAGGGGCCGCATGGGCGGGATGACGCTGACCTGCCAGGAGGGGAAGCGCTTTTGCAGGCGCTCCTCCATCTGGCGCAGGGTTTGCAGATTGCCGGCAAAGCTCGGCGCCACCTGCAGCTTGGCGACCTTGGTGTTGGCATCCACCTCCGATAGCACCAGCGGCAACGGCAACAACTCGCGCAGATGGCGCACCAGCAACTGGGCATCGGTCATGACCGCGCTGCCCGGCAATGCCGCACCGATCGGATTGGCCAGGACGGACTGGCTGGCCTGTGCCTGCATCAGCGCATCGCCCAATACCACCTGGTCGAGGGCGAACTGCACCGGCCGTCCCAGGCGCTCCTGCAGTTTGGGCAACAGGCGGTCGTGTGCGGTCTGGTCGAACTCCCGGGTGAACACCACCGCGCTGATCTGCACCGGCTTGCCTTCCGCCAGGCCCACGTTCAGCTTGTCCAGGCTGGCCCCTTCAAGCTTGAGGCCCTGGCGCAACACGCTCTCCACCTCGTTGACGGTCAGGGTCTTGGCGACACTTTCATTCAGGGTCTGGATCAGGGGGATCGACAGCACCACCAGGATCACGCCGGCCAGGGTGGTCTGCCAGAGCAGGTTGCGCGGCGTGCGCAGGTTGCCGAAGCCGTACCACATGGCCATGGCGGCGACGCTGAAGGCGATCGCCAGCATGTTGGTGAGAAACAGGAAGAAGGCGCCCTGGAAGATGCGCATGTCGCCGGTCGCCAGACCGTAGCCCGACGCCGCCAGCGGTGGCATCAGGGCGGTGGCGATGGCGACCCCGGCGACGGTGCCGATCTTGCGGTGGGTGACGGCGTAGCCCGCCACCATGCCCGACAACACCGCCACCAGGAGGTCGAACAGGTTGGGGTTGGTGCGTGCCAGGATCTCCGGCGTGGGCGGGATGTAGGGTGACAGCTTGACGATCACCACCGAGACGGCGAGTGCGGCCAGCACGCCCACCACCATGGCCTTGGTGCTGCGCATGACCAGTTCGACGTCGGTCCGGGCGATGGCGAAGCCGAGCAGGACGATGGGCCCCATCAGCGGGGCTACCAGCATGGCGCCGATGATCACGGCGGCGGAGTTGAGCATCAGTCCCAGGGTCGCGATGCCGCATGAAGTCACCACCAGGAAGGCGTAGGAATAGCTCAGGCCGCCGTCTTCCTGTACCTGCTGGTTGGTGGCGTCCCGGTCCAGGTCGCGCATGTGACGGCGCCACCAGAGCCGGAACAGGCGCAGCAGGCGGTTCTGGGGCAGGGGTGGGAGTGCGGCTTGCGCCGGGTCTATGCTGTTCATGTTTGGCGTGGCCCTCTGTCAGGTGGATGCACGGATTGGGCTGGAAGGGCGTCTGGCGGGCAAATGCTATTACGCAATAATATTTGTCATGAAACATGTCGCGCTCGGCAACGAGCGCTCGCACCGGCGTTTCCTCCTCCGGGCGGCCAATGGCCGCCGGCTTCAGAGGGGCGCCCGGGCAATGGTCAGCAGTTCGCGTAGCGACTGCCAGGCCTTGTACCGGCGCCGGGTGGCCAGCACGATGCGGCCATCCGCCACATCCAGGGTCAGGCGCCGGCGGCTGCGTAGCGCAGGCTGGCCGGTGGGCGGTCCCAACCTGCGCACGAAGCCCTTCACGGTCACCCGGTCTGCGTCGATGGCCACCCGCAGCGGGTGCTGACTGCCCAGGCGCCGGAGCGTCTCGCGCACGCGCATGCTGCTCCACTGGCGGTCGATCTCGGCCCATTCCTTCGCCAGCGTCTTGATATAGCTGGCCTGGCCGGCCTGGGGCTGTGCCACGGTGGCGCCGGCAAGGAAGGCCGGCAATGGGCCAGCGGCCAGTTCCCCGGCCGCACGGGCCAAGCCCAGGCGCCATTGCAGCAGGGTGTCGTCGGCCTCGGTCGGCACGGGGGTGGCGGCGATGATGGCGCCGGCATCCATCTCGGGGCTCAGGACATGCAGGGTCATGCCGCCATGGCGATGGCTCTCGCCGGCCAGCATCATGGCCAGGGTGGGCATGGGGCCGCGGTAGGCCGGCAACAGGGCCGGGTGGAAATTGACCGCGCGGGGTCCAAACAGGTCCAGCAGCCCAGGGCCGATTCGATAAGGGAAATAGCAGCAGATCAGCACGTCCGCACCCAGACGGGCGGCCAGTTCAATCAGTTCGGGTTCGTTTTTTGCGGGTGGAGGAACGGCCCGTGCGGTGATGCCATGGCGGCGTAAGGCGGCGCTGACCGACCATTCGGGTGCCAGCAGGGGAATCCGGCGGTCACGCCGCCAGCCATGGCGGCCCAGCTTTTCCGGATACCAGAACTCGGCCACTTCGTGGCCGGCCGCAAGCCAGCGCCAGAGTACGCGGGCAGCCGTCAGGTTGGGCGTGGCCAGGAAGAGCGCGCGCATGGCATGGTGCCTGTGGTCAGAGCATCATCATGCCAGGCACGTCGCCGCCCGGGTTCATGTCGTCATGCGGCCGGAATCGGCCGCATATCAACTTACAGGTCGCCGTTCGCCCCAGCCTGCATCATCTCCACCATGCGGTCGTTGATGCTCTTGGCGCCTTTCGACAGGCCGTCGGTGATGCCGAGTTGCTTCTCGTAGCCGGCCACCCAATCCATGTTCCAGTCGACCATCAGCACCCAGACGTCCTTGTTGGCATCTTCCATGACGGCGATCCGGCAGGGCAGGAAGATGATGAACTCAGGACTGAGCTTGAGCAGATCACGGCCGACCTCGATGTCGCAGAAGGAATAGACCTCGATGCGGGGCGCATCCTTGTCGTTCAGGACGGCCTGGAAGTCCTTCCACATCAGGTTTTCGCCGACCTTTTTCATGTTCAGCTGGTTGGCGCGCAGGAACAGCGAGTCGCGCACGTCATCAAAGCTGAGGCCCGGCTTGGCCTTATATTTTCGGGCCATGTAATTCATCATGTCCGGCATGCCCATGCGCATGAAGGTCGTCATCATGGGTAGCGCCATCTGCATCATCTGGGTCTTTTCCCCCTGATCGATGACGCGGCGCATTTCATAGGGCCGCTTGGGTGCGGAGGGTTGGGCCATGCCGATGATCATGTTCAAGGGGTTGTAGGTGAGATTCGGCAGGAAGGGGTTGCCTGCGGGGGCCCCGGCGGGGGTCCCTGCGGCCGTATTCTGGGGGGTCAGGAAAGAGGCTATGGCCGGTCCTGCCGTCTGTGCCAGGGAAGAGGTGAGGGCAGTCAGGGGGTCCATTGCCGGAGCCGCCGCTGCAGGCATGGGCTGCTGCGGCATCTGCATCACCGGATAAGGGTTGCCATAGGGCATGGCTTGAGGCATGGCCTGCTGGGGCATCTGCATCATTTGATACGGATTGCCGCCATAGGGCATGGCCTGCTGGGGCATCTGCATCATTTGATACGGGTTGCCACCATAGGGCATGGCCTGCTGCATCGGCATGCCGTATGGCACGGCCTGCATCTGCTGCATCGGCATCCCGCCGGGCATCATGAAGGGGTTGTACGAGCCCGGCACCATCATGGGTGGGGCAGCCTGAAGCTGCATGGGGTCCGGGTCGGCCAGGGCCGCGGTAGCGATGAACGCTGCCAGCAATGGGATAGCACGCTTCATGGGTTTCTTCTCCTCGTTGGCTTCAAGCCAGCAATTGCTTCAGGACATAAGGCAGGATGCCGCCGGAGCGGTAGTATTCCACCTCGATGGGGGTGTCCAATCTTAGCTTCAGCGGGACATTCTGGCTGGAACCATTGGTGCGTTTTATGACCAGCGTCAAATCCTGCTGCGGAATGATGCCGTCTTCCAGGCCGATCAGGTCGAATTGCTCATCGCCCATGAGGCCGAGCGACAGGGCATCCATGCCGTCCTTGAACTGCATCGGCAGCACGCCCATACCGGCCAGGTTGGCCCGGTGGATGCGCTCGAAGGACTTGGCCACCACGGCCTTGACGCCGAGCAACTGGGTGCCCTTGGCGGCCCAGTCGCGGCTGGAGCCGGTACCGTATTCCTCGCCGGCGAAGATCATCAGCGGGGTGCCGTCCTGCTGGTATTGCATGGCGGCATCGTAGATCGAGACCTGTTCGCCCTGGTACAGGGTCACGCCACCCTCGCTGCCGGGGATCATCAGGTTCTTGATCCGGACGTTGGCGAAAGTGCCGCGCATCATCACCTCGTGGTTGCCGCGGCGGGCGCCGTAGCTGTTGAAGTCGGCCTGGGCCACGCCATGCTCGACCAGGTACTTGCCGGCCGGGGCCGCAGGCTTGATGCCGCCCGCAGGGGAGATGTGGTCGGTGGTGACCGAGTCGCCGAAGATGGCCAGGGCGCGGGCATTGCGCACGACCGGGTTGGGTGCGGCGGCGCCGGCGAAGAAGGGCGGCTCCTGGATATAGGTGGAGGCAGCATCCCACTGGTAGACCTGGCCGGCCGGGGCGGGCACGGCATCCCACAACGGGTTGTCGGCGCCGACGTCCTGGTAGATGGCATAGGCCTTGGCGTCGGATGCGGTGGGCAGCAGGGCGGCGATCTCCTCGGCGCTCGGCCAGATGTCCTTCAGGTAGACCGGGCCGTCGCGGCCATTGCCGATGGGGTGGTTGGCCATGTCGATGTCGACCCGGCCGGCCAGGGCGAAGGCAACCACCAGGGGCGGGCTCATCAGGAAGTTGGCCTTGACGTTCTGGTGCACGCGGGCCTCGAAGTTGCGGTTGCCCGACAGCACCGAGCAGGCCACCAGGTCATGGTCGAGGATGGCCTTTTCCACCTGTTCCGGCAGCGGGCCGGAGTTGCCGATGCAGGTGGTGCAGCCATAGCCCACCACGCCGAAGCCGAGCTTCTCCAGGTATTCCAGCAGGCCGGCGGCCTGCAGGTATTCGGTCACCGCGCGGGAGCCGGGCCCCATCGAGGTCTTGACGTGGATGGGCGTGTAGAGGCCCTTTTCCACCGCCTTCTTGGCCAGCAGGCCGGCCGCCAGCATGACGCCGGGGTTGGAGGTGTTGGTGCAGGAAGTGATCGCGGCGATGACCACGTCGCCGTGGCCCAGCTGCGTCTTGCCGTCGGCCAGGGTGTGCTTGACCGGCAGGTCGGCCTCGGCCTTGCCGTAGCCGCCCTGGTCCTTGGGCAGCGAGAACAGGGTCTCGAAGGTTTCCTTCAGGGCATACAGGTTGATGCGGTCCTGGGGCCGCTTGGGGCCGGCCACCGAGGGTTTCACGCTGCCGAGATCGAGGCTCAGGGTCTGGCTGTATTCGATGCTGCCGGCCTTGGGGATGCCGAACAGGCCCTGGGCCTTGAAATAGTTGCGCAGGGCGTCGATCTTGGCCGGGTCGCGGCCGGTGGCCAG
>JBAZLW010000141.1:0-6855 GCA_041650095.1 Hydrogenophilaceae bacterium
GCACTTGGCATCTTCCGCTTCTTCCCATGGCAGCCCGAAACGCCGGCTGATTTCCTGGGTCAGTATCTGCCCGCCGAACGGGTGCTCGCGTTGATAGACTGGCTTGTTGTCATACATGATGTTGACGTGCGTCGTCGTGTGTCCGATGTCAACGATGGCAACTGTTTGCCCTTTGCCTTCGTTGGGCAACTGGAAGGAGACTTGGTCGAATGCGCGCAGGGTCGCATAGGTGTCAACGTCCATGACCATGGTCTTGAGTCCGGCCGATTCGGCCACGGCAACCCGTTCTTCGACCCGGTCTTTGCGGGTGATGACGACAAGCACTTCGTTGTCGTTTGTGCTGCGCTCGGAAGGCCCCAGAACCTGGAAGTCGAGCGTTATTTCCTCCATTGGGAAGGGCACGATCTGGTTGGCTTCGGAGATGGCCTGCGTCTCGATGTCGGCCTCGCTGGCATCCATGGGCAAGATCAATTTCTTGGCAGTGACGGCAGAGGCAGGCAGGGCCAGTACAATATCCCGGGTACGGGTATCGAGCGCTTGCCAGGCTTCGCGCATCGCCGCCTCGACGGCTTCCGGCTTGGTCAGGGTGCCTTCCGTTACGGCTTCACGAGGGAGGCGGGCAATGGCGTAACGCTCAACGCGTCCGGAACCGTCGCTGCTGATGCTGAGCTCAAGCATTTTGACCGCTGATGAGCTAATATCGACGCCGATCAGCGGTTTTGAATTGCTGCTGAATAATCCAAAGCCCAAAATTTCCCTTTCATGCAGCCTGGTTAGCGCTTTTATTTAAGTTTGTTTCACAAATCCTAGCAACAATTTTTTTAGTGGCGCAACTTTATTTTTATTCTGAGGCCGGATTAGTGGATTGTGGATCAGATTGCGGCCTGGCCGAAGGAATAGTTTGATGCGTAAGCAGTGGTGGTATTACGTCCTTATCACCGGAGCTGGTTTGCTGGTTGCGGCGGTTGCCGCGGCAGGACTCGCGACGGCGTTGATCTACCCGTCTTTGCCCAGCCTGGAAGTCTTGACCGATTACCGTCCCAAGATGCCGCTCAAGGTGTATTCGGAGGACGGCGGGCTGCTGGCCGAGTTTGGCGAGGAAAGAAGGTCGGTGGTGCGGCTGAAGGATGTGCCGTTGGTCATGCGCCAGGCCATCCTCGCCGCCGAGGATGAGCGATTCTATCAACACGGTGGCGTCGATACCCATGGCGTATTGCGTGCAGCGGTGTCCAATATCCTGTCCGGCGGCGTCAAGGAGGGTGCCTCGACCATTACCATGCAGGTAGCCCGCAACTTTTTCCTGTCTTCCGACCGGACGATGCGGCGCAAGCTGAACGAGGTGATGCTGGCTTTCAAGATCGAACACACCTTGTCTAAGGACGAAATCTTCGAGCTGTACATCAACCAGATCTATCTGGGGCAGCGGGCCTATGGATTTGCGGCTGCGGCGCAAACCTATTTTGGCAAACCGATCGCCCAGATAAACCTGGCCGAAGCGGCCATGCTGGCTGGCTTGCCCAAGGCGCCATCGGCCTATAATCCGGTCGTTAATCCGCCGCGTGCCAAGTCTCGTCAACAATATGTGCTGAAGCGCATGCGTGAACTCGGCTTCATTACGGCCGCAGAACTTGCCAAGGCGAAAGAAACAAGACTGCTGGTCAGGGGCTCGTCGCGGAGTTACGGTTCGGCCGCCAGCCATCTTGCCGAAATGGCTAGGCAATATGCTTATCAGCGCTATGGCGAGCAGATCTATGCCAGCGGCATGAAGATCTACACCACCATTCGGATGGCGGAACAAAAGGCAGCAGAAGACGCTGTCAGGATCGGTGTGGTGGATTTCAATCGCCGCCATGGCTACCTGGGCCCTGAGGCTCAGATTCGTCTGCCGGAGGATTCCGAGGGAAAAGCACAGGCGATGGCTGACGGGCTTGGGCGGGAAGAAGTCAACGGCCTGATGCCGGCCATAGTGATTGAGATCGGCAAGAAACTGATCCGGGTGCGTCTCAGGAGTGGCGATGAAGTGACCCTGGGCGAGAGCGAAGTGCGCTTTGCCAAGAATGCGCTGTCGGCCAAGACTTCGGCCACCAAGCGCCTGCAGGTCGGGTCACTGGTCAGGGTGGTGCAATTGGCACCGGGCCAGCCCTGGCAGTTGACCTATCTGCCTCAGGTTGAGGCGGCGTTGGTGTCCCTTTCCCCGGATACCGGGGCGATACGTGCCTTGGTGGGCGGTTTCGATTTCGCCCGCAACCAGTTCAACCATGTCACCCAGGCATGGCGCCAGCCCGGCTCGTCATTCAAGCCTTTCATCTATTCGGCCGCGCTCGAGCGCGGCGTTACCCCGGCTACCGTATTTGACGATGCCCCACTGGAAGTTGATCCCGAGCAGACGGGTGACCAGTTGTGGGAACCGAAGAACTACGACGGTGAAGCGGATGGCCCGACCACGATGCGGACTGCGCTGTACAAGTCGAAGAATTTGGTGGCGATTCGTGTGCTTCAGGCCACAGGTAGCGAATTCGCGCAGGCCCATGCCTTGCGTTTCGGCTTCACGCCTGAGCGCATACCACCTTATCTGACCATGGCCCTCGGCGCTGGCGAGGTAACCCCCTTGCAGTTGGTGTCGGCCTATGCCGTGTTTGCCAATGGCGGCATGCTGCCGCGTCCCTATTACCTGACCAAGGTGACCGACAAGGACGGCAAGGTGCTGGAGTCCTTCTCGGCTCAGCCAACGGAGCGTGTGCTGGAGGCCCGCAATGCCTTCGTCATGACTTCCCTGCTGCAGGATGTCGTGCGCAGGGGGACGGCCGCGGCTGCTTCAAGTTTGGGTCGTAGCGACCTGGCCGGAAAGACCGGCACCACCAATGACCATCGGGATACCTGGTTCGCCGGCTATAGCCCTGACCGGGTAGCCGTCACCTGGATGGGCTACGACCAGCCCAGGCCAATGGGGCCGGGTGAAACTGGCAGTCAGGCGGCATTGCCGATCTGGATGCGCTACATGTCGGTGGCGCTGAAGGGAGTGCCGATGAAGGCCTACGCCGTTCCGGAAGGGGTGGTGACCTTGAATGTGGACCCCGGGACCGGTGCCCTCGACCCCTCCGGGCAGCCGGAGTATTTCTTCCAGGAATTCACCCCCCAGGCGGCGATGCCCTGGGGGCTCGGGGGGGTGAATGTCCCGTGACGGCCAGCGCAACCAGCACACCCGCCTGCGCGTAGCGCAACTGGCGGCTCAGCTCATGATGGAGCACGGCATCAAGGATCATGCCCTGGCCAAGCGCAAGGCGGCCCGCCAGTTGGGCGTCGAGTCGGCGAACTGGCTGCCCAGCAACGATGAGATCGATGGCGAACTGCGTGCCTATGTCTCGTTGTTCGAGCCGGAAACGCATGTGCAGGATCTCGAAAGCGCGCGCCGCCAGGCGGTCGATGTGATGACCACGCTGGCCCGCTTCCAGCCGGTGCTGGTGGGTGGCCTGGCACAGGGCGTCGCGACCCGATACTCCGATATCGAATTGGAGGTCTACGCCGACTCGAGCAAGGAGTTCGAGCAATTCCTGCTGAACCTGGATATCGCATTCAAGTCGGAAGAACGCCGGGGCAGGTCCTTTTTTACCCTGTTTTCGCAACCGGCTGATGTGCTGGTGCAGGTTTCGCCCGTGCAGTCCATGCAGAGCGCCGCGCGCGGCACGTCGGAAACACGCCGGCGACTTACTCTGGATCAGTTGCAGCGACTGTTGTCGTCGGCAAGTTCAAGCGCTGCCGATGGCGACAAGGAGCCTGGCCATGATCGGCCTGTTTATCATGGTTTCGAGGCCTGGGAGGGGGATAAGTGAATATCGATAGCTGTTCGCCGGAAGAGATCGAGCGTTTCAAGATCAATCATCCCGCCGAAATCGAACGGATCTTGCGTGGCGTGATGGACAGGAAGGCCCTGGTGACGGCCTATTGCGAAGACAATCGGGATTTCCTGGTGACGACGCTGATTGAAATCGATGCCGCAGGCAAGGCCCTTTATTTCGGTGTCAGCCCGGACCCGGCGGTCGATCGGGCGC
The DNA here is from genome assembly GCA_041650095.1 of Hydrogenophilaceae bacterium. Classification (GTDB taxonomy): domain Bacteria; phylum Pseudomonadota; class Gammaproteobacteria; order Burkholderiales; family Thiobacillaceae; genus Parasulfuritortus. Next base: position 4,050 of record JBAZLW010000141.1, read on the forward strand.
TGGAGGCCAGCGCGGAGGTCGCTTTCAATACCGTCCATAACCAGATCAGGGTCTTGTTCAAGACGCCTTCCCTGACCCGGGTCGATCGGGCTGGAGAACTCGTGCTGCGGGCAGAGATGCCCAAGGAGTTGCTGCGTTTCCAGCGCCGCGAATACTATCGCATGCCGACGCCCATGACGCACCCGGTGAAATGCCTGATCGGCCTCGATGAACTCATGCTCGATACCGTGGTGCTCGACATCAGTATCGGCGGGGTCGGCGTGCTGTCCTATGCTCAGGATGCCAAGCTGAAGGAAGGCGACATCTACCACGGCTGCCGCCTGTCGCTTCCCGACGCCAGCAACTTCGTGGTCAGCCTGCGGATTTGCACGGTTTATGAGCAGACCGTGAAAAACGGCGTCACCTCCCGCCGGGTGGGCTGCCAGTTCATCGGCCTTCCCGCCAGCGTGGAAACCGATATTCAGCGCTATATCATCCGGGTGGAACGCGAACGCCGTTTGGGCTCGCTTTAATCCCGCAACCAGCGGGCGGCATCCAGCGCGTAGTACGAGAGCACGGCATCGGCGCCAGCGCGCTTGAAGGCGAGCAGGCTCTCCAGTACGCAGGCCTGTTCATTCAGCCAGCCGTTCTGGGCAGCCGCCTTCAGCATCGCGTATTCCCCGCTGACCTGATAGACCAAGGTCGGCGCCTTGTAGGTCTCCTTGATGGCGCGAACGATGTCCAGGTAGGGCATGCCGGGCTTGACCATCACCATGTCGGCGCCTTCCTGCAGGTCCAGGCCGACTTCCCACAGCGCCTCGTCACTGTTGGCGGGGTCCATCTGGTAGGTGTACTTGTTGCCGCCGCCCAAATTGGCGGCCGAGCCGACGGCGTCCCGGAATGGACCGTAGAAACTGGAGGCATATTTCGCCGAGTAGGCCAGGATGCGGGTGTGGATGAACCCGGCCGCATCGAGCGTCTCGCGTACCGCGTGGATGCGCCCATCCATCATGTCCGACGGCGCCACCACGTCGGCACCGGCGCCGGCATGGCATTCCGCCTGCCGGGTCAGCACGGCGATGGTCTCGTCGTTGAGGACATAACCGGCCTTGTCGATCAGACCATCCTGGCCATGACTGGTGTAGGGGTCCAGTGCCACGTCGGTGATGATGCCAAGTTCCGGAAAGTGCGCCTTCAAGGCCGCCACCGTCCTTGGCACCAGGCCATTCGGGTTGTAGGCCTCTTCGGCTCCCTCGGACTTCAGTGCGGTTTCGATGACCGGAAACAAAGCCATGGCAGGGACGCCCAGTTTCAGGCATTCCTCGGCGATAGGGTATAGCCGGTCCAGGCTCAGCCGCTTCACGCCCGGCATGGAGGCCACGTCTTCCTCGCGGCCGTCGCCGTCGAGCACGAACACCGGCAGGATCAGGTCGGCGCTGGTCAAAGTGTTTTCCCGCATCAGGCGGCGGGAGAAGGCGTCGCGGCGCATGCGCCGCATGCGCTTGTGGGGAAAGTGGGCTAGATCGAACATGGTCGTGTCCATAGTGCGTGGGGTTGAAAAATACTATCGAATCCTAACCGGTGGGTGGGAACTTCTTTTCGGCGTGGCCGGTCTTCTAGGCAGACGGTCCCCTTCGTCTCCCGCTTCACTCCCTGAGCGGGTACCCCGACGCAATGTCGGGGCGCAGTTCGCCCGGCTCTTCATCCCCTAGAGCCGGGCTTTTTTTTGTCCGTTACGGTGACGATCCGTTCCTTGGGCGGCGGTTTCGGCAGATCCAGCCATTGCCGCAACATGGTTTCGGCCTCATCGACGCCGGTACGCTTCGGGCTGGAAAAAAGCTGAGCCGTGCCGTTGATGCCCATCTCGGCAAGCTGCGACCTGGTCTTCATCAGGGTGAGCGTACATTCGCTGCGATTGAGCTTGTCGGCTTTCGACAGCAGGATATGCACCGGCTTGCCACTGACCCTGAACCACTCCAGCAGCTGAATGTCCAGATCGGTGAACGGGTGGCGTGCGTCCATGATCAGTATCAATCCGCGCAAGGGGGGGCGCGAGGCCAGGTAGCCCCCGATCAGCGATTGCCAACCCCGTTGTTGTTCGAGAGGGGCGCGGGCATAACCGTATCCGGGCAGGTCGACCAGAAAACGCTGCTCGGCGACCTGGAAGAAATTGAGGTGTTGCGTGCGCCCAGGTGTCTTGCTGACGAAGGCCAGCCGTTTATGCAAGGCGATAGTATTGATTGCGCTGGATTTCCCGGCATTGGAGCGGCCGGCAAAGGCCACCTCGGCGAGGCTGTCCAGGGGCAGATCGGCGATGTTGGCGACGGTGATGAAGAATGACGCGTTTAACACGAGTTACAGTCCGGAATGGTTGGCAGTATGGGGTGAATGTCGCTAGAATGCGCCAGTTTTGTATGTCCCGAACAGAATAACAGGAGCCATTGCGATGAAGCACCTTATTGTTTTGCTGAGCAGTCTTTTCGTTGCTGGCGCTGCCTCAGCCAATGCCCCCGCCGGGGATGCCGCCAAAGGGCAGCCGATCGTCGACAAGGTCTGCGGTGCCTGCCATGGCGCGGACGGCAATAGCACGTCCCCTATCTATCCCAACCTGGCTGCGCAATATCCGGAATACATCAACAAGCAGCTGAATGACTTCAAGGCAGGTGCCCGCAAGAATGCCACCATGGCGCCCAACGTGACCGCCCTTAGCCAGCAGGACATGCTCAACCTGGCCGCCTATTTCTCTGCCCAGCAGGCCAAGCCCAAGCTGGCGAAGGATCCCGCTCTGGTCGCCGAAGGCCAGAAGATCTTCAAGGGTGGCAATCCC
>JBAZLW010000142.1:0-6813 GCA_041650095.1 Hydrogenophilaceae bacterium
GGTCTCGGCGAAGCGGGCGGCGAAGGCGTCGACCGCGCGGTGGGACAGGGTGAGCAGAGCGCCGACCCGTTCGTTGCCCTGGCGCCGGGCCTCGATCTCGCGCAGGCGGTGGCGCAGGGCCTCGATGAGCAGGTCGCGCCGCTTCGGGTTGGCGAGCAGGTCATCTTCCAGATAGGGGTTGCGCGAGACCACCCAGATGTCGCCCAGGACCTCGAACAGCATGCGCGCGGAACGGCCGGTACGGCGTTCGGCGCGCAGTTCCTCGATCAGCCGCCAGCCCTCCTGGCCGAGCAGGCGCAGGGCGATCTCGCGGTCGGAGAACGAGGTGTAGTTGTAGGGGATTTCGCGGATACGTTCGCTGGACATGGGGCAGGTCCCGAATGGCAAGTGTGGATTTTAGCCCAGCCGGAACGATTTATGACCCCGCTGGCCAGCAGGGAAAAGGCCCCCCCGGCAATTTTATAGGTCTAGAATGCAGAAGTTCATTCCACCAGCGTCACCATGATCGGTCTGCTCATCGTCGCCCACGGCAATCTGGGCGAAAGCCTCATACAGTGTGCCACCTATGTCCTCGGCCAGCGGCCGGAGCAGTTGCGTGCGTTGGACCTGACTGCCTACCCGGATGCGGATGCCATGCTGGAGGTCGCCCGCAGAAAGCTTGCCGAGCTGAGCCAGGAGAACGACGGCGTGCTGGTGCTGGCCGACGTCTACGGCGCGACGCCCTGCAACACCGTGTGCAAGCTGCTCCGGCCCGGCCGGGTCGAGGCGGTCGCCGGGGTCAACCTGCCGATGCTGCTCAAGGTGCTCAACTATCGCTCGGAAGCGCTCAACCTGCTGGCCGATCGCGCCGCCGCCGGCGGCCAGGCCGGGGTGTTCCATATTCGATTCGACCACTGCGATGTTTGAGCGTGAGGTCGAGATCGTCAACAAGCTGGGCCTGCATGCCCGGGCCTCGGCCAAGCTGACCCAGACCGCCGGCAGCTTCCAGTCCGAGGTCTGGCTGTCGCGCGACGGTCGCCGGGTCAACGGCAAGAGCATCATGGGCGTGATGATGCTGGCGGCGGCCAAGGGCACCGTAATCAAGATCGATATCGAGGGTCCGGACGAGGCCGAGGCGATGGAAGCACTGGTCGAGCTGATCGCCGACCGCTTCGGGGAGGGCGAGTGACCTTCACCCTGCACGGCATCGGCATCTCGGGCGGCTACGCCATCGGTCGCGCCCAGTTGTATTCGCATGACCGTCTGGAGGCGCCGCATTATGTCCTGCGACCGGACGACATCGAGGCGGAAGTGGCCCGCTTCGGCGAGGCGATCGCCGAGGCGCGCTCGGATTGCGAACAGCTGAGGCTGAACCTGCCGGAAGGCGCGCCGGCCGAATTGGCCGCGTTCCTCGACCTGCATCGGCTGATCCTGGAAGACGCCATGCTGGCGCAGGTCCCCAAGGACCTGATCCGCAGCACCGCGTGCAATGCCGAGTGGGCCCTGGCCCAACAGACCGAGGCGGTGCTGGCCCAGTTCGACAGCATCGAGGACGCCTATCTGCGCGAGCGTCGCCAGGACGTCAAGCAGGTCGCGGACAAGGTGCTCAAGGCCCTGCTCGGCCATCCCGGCCAGACCCCCATGAAGGTGTCCGATGAGCCGACCGTACTGGTGGCCCACGACCTGACGCCGTCCGACATGGTGGTGTTCAAGCGCAGCGCCTTTGCCGGCTTCATCACCGACCTGGGCGGCGCCACCTCGCATACCGCGATCCTGGCGCGCAGCCTCAATATCTCCTCGGTGCTGGCGCTGCACAATGCCCACAGCCTGATCCAGGAAGGCGACCTGCTGATCGTCGACGGCAACGCCGGCGTGGTGATCGTCAACCCGGACGGACTGATCCTCGAGGAATACCGGCTGCGCCAGAACCAGTGGCGGCTGGAGCAGCAGAAGCTCAAACGCCTGAAGACCAGCCCATCGGCCACCCTGGACGGCCTGGCGGTGGAACTGCTGGCCAACATCGACCAGCCGGAGGACGTCAAGGAGGCGGTGCAGGAAAATGCCGCCGGGATAGGCCTCTTTCGCAGCGAGTTCCTGTTCATGAACCGGTCCGACCTGCCTTCAGAGGATGAGCAGTTCGAGGCCTATCGCCGCGTGGTCAAGGCGATGAAGGGCAAGCCGGTGGTGATCCGTACCCTCGACATCGGCGCCGACAAGTCGCCGGACTGGCTGCATGCGACCAGCGTCAACCCGGCCCTGGGCCTCCGGGCGATCCGTCTGTGCCTGTCCGAGCCGCCGCTGTTCATCACCCAGATCCGCGCCATACTGCGCGCCGGCCGGCATGGCCCGGTGCGCATCCTGATCCCCATGCTGGCCAGCCTGAACGAGCTCGACCAGGCGCTGGAGCTGATCGCCGGCGCCAAGGAAGGCCTGATCAAGGACGGCCTGGCCTTCAACGCGACCACGCCGGTCGGCGGCATGATCGAGGTGCCGGCGGCGGCGCTGGCGGCGGAGTGGTTCGCGCGCAAGCTGGATTTCCTGTCCATCGGTACCAACGATCTGATCCAGTACACCCTGGCCATCGACCGCACCGACGATACCGTGGCGCACCTGTACGACCCGCTGCACCCGGCGGTGATCCATTTGATCATGCATACCCTGAAGGTCGGCCTGCGCCTGAAGTGTCCGGTGTCGGTGTGCGGCGAGATGGCCGGAGACCCGAAACTGACCCGGCTGCTGCTCGGCCTCGGCCTGCGCAGCTTCTCCATGCATCCGGCCCACCTGATGGCCGTCAAGCAGCAGGTCATGCATAGCCACGTCGCCAGTCTGGCGCCGCTGGCGGCCAAGCTGGCCCGGGCCGGCCGGCCGGAGCGGATACAGGCCTATCTGGAGCGGATCAACGGCTAGCCGTTGCGGGCTGCATCGCCGCGCGGCCCGATCATCGGCATCGCACCGCTTTCATAGCGCATAACGGGCGAATACGACATTGCCATTGTCGCCATAGGCCAATTCGTCACACAGGTTTCTGACCAGCCTGATGCCCCGGCCGTGGGCCAGGTAAAGGCCCTGGTCCTCGTCCGAGGCATTCAGGAAGGCGGCCCAGTCGAAACCGCGACCGCTGTCCCTGATCTGGATGTCCAGGACCGTGCGGCCATCGTGCGGGTGCAGATGGAAGGCCATGTCGATGCGGCCATCGCGGAGATCGTTCAAGTGACCTTCCCGCTCTTCTAGGTAGCGCTCGAAACCGCCTTCCTGGTTCTTGGTGCGGGAATCCAGCCCCAGCACGCCATGGTCGAGGGCATTGTTGAAGAGTTCGGCCAGGATCAGGAACAGCTGTCCCTGATGGGATTGCAGTCCCTTGATCTGGCCCATGAAGCCGAGCAGGGCGGGTACCACGTCCATGGTGCGCAATTCCTCGGGCCCCCAGCTGAGATCCATGCGCCATTCCGAGGTGTGCGGATCCGATGCGGTGGCCGCAGCCTGGTTGGTACGCAGGGTGTGCCGGCGCTCGATCGGCACCTTGACCACGATCGCCGAGAGGTCGTCGTGTTCCAGCCGCCCGGCCAGTTGCCGGGCTACCCCGGTCTCGATGGCGCGCAGGCGCCCGTCCTTCGGCGCCTGCGCGAGCAGGGCCTCCAGGCCGGACATGTTCAGACGCTGGCCGTCCGGATTTTCCGCCTCGATGATGCCGTCGGAAAACAGCACCATCTCGCCGGAGTTCTGATAATTGACCACTTCGGTGGCGCCGGAAAACAGGGCCGGCGGCAGGATGCCGAGCGGCGGGTGGCGTGAGGGCCAGCGCATGGCCACCTCGCCCTGGTCATTGATGAACAGCACGTCCGGATTGCCGCCATTCCATATTTCTATGGTCTGGTTGCGGGTATCCAGGGCCACCAGGGACGCGGCAACAAAACGGTCGATCGGCAGAAAGGCCTTGAGCTTGCCGTTGAGTTCCTCGGCGATGGTGTGGATGGGGAAACCCTTGGCGACCATGCCGTGAAAGACCTGGGTCAGCGGCAGTGCAGTCAGTGCGGCCGACAGGCCATGGCCGGCGGCGTCGGCCAGCATGACATAGAGGATGTCGCCGGGTCCGCGGCTGGCGCAGACCAGGTCGCCGCTGAACGACTGGGCCGGCGTGTTGAGCCACTGCACCATGGGATCCCGGAGTCCGGCGGAATCCAGCAGCCGGCCGATGATGTACTGGCCGAGCTGGCTCTGTTCCTCGGCATCGTCGCGCCAGGCGGCCAGTTCCCGGGCGTAACGGCGGCTTTCATCCTGCAGGGCCAGGGCACGGGCATAGGCGTTGATCTTGGCCCGGATCACCTGCAGGTCGGCCGGCTTGACCAGGTAGTCGTCGCCGCCGGCCTCCAGACCCCTGAGTATCCCGGCCATGCTGTCCGGGGCGGCAAAGAAGACGATGGGCACCCAGCGCTCGCAGGGCAGGGCGCGCATCTGGCGTGCGGCCTCGATGCCGTCCATCCCGGGCAGCGTGATGTCCATGAAGACCAGGTCGGGCGAGGTCGACCGGTATTTCCTGATCGCCTCGATACCGTCACTGGCGACGATCAACTCATGACCGAGCCGGCGCGCGACTGCTTCCAGTTGGGTGACGTCGGCAGGGGTATCGTCGACCACCAGGATGGTCAGCGGTTTGGTCACGGTGCCCACCCGGGCCTATTCGATGGTAAACAGCTTGCCGAAGTTGGCGATTTCCAGGACTTGCTTGACCGAGCCGGTCAGGTTGGTCAGCTTCACCTTCTTGTTGCCGGCCTCGGCCTTTTCGCGCAGCAGCAGCAGCATGCCCAGGGCGGAGGAGTCGAGGTAGTCGACCCGGCCGAAGTCGATCGCGATCTGGTGGATTTCCGGCCGCGCCAGCACGGCATCGTAGGCGGACCGGAAGTCGCGGTGGGAGTGGAAGTCGAAGCGCCCGTCCAGGCTGAGGCGGGCCGTATTGTCATCGATCTTCTCGGTAATCAGCATTTCGGGTCTCCTGCAGACGAAGGGTAAGGTGGCCGGTTGCGCGGCCGGTTTCAGGCCGGACGATTCAGAATACACCCGGCGATGCGCAGAAGATCAGGCGTCGCCCGATTGCGCCGGCTTCTGTCCGGCGGGTGGACGGTGTTCCGTATCCTGCACGGCCAGTTTCATGCCGACCATGATTCCTCTCAAGGCTTCCATGTGCCGGTTCGTTTGGGCGCTCAGCCGGCTGGTGATGTCCTGGAATTGCAATGCCTGGGTCGCCGAGTCGACTTCCAGATTGACCTGTTCGGCAAGCTTGTCGATTTGCTCTATCGCCCTGCCCATTTCAAGGTTCATCTCTTCCAGCCGGGCCATGGTGGTCTGCAGCCGGCTTTTCGACTGCAGGGCAAAGTTCATGTCCATGGAGGCGACGGACAGGATGGCATCATGAGCCAGGTCTATCGAGCCATGCACCTCGTCCATGTGGTGGCGGATCTCGCTGCTGAACTGGTTGGTGCGCATCGACAGGCTGCGGACTTCATCCGCGACCACGGCAAACCCACGGCCGGCCTCGCCGGCCCGAGCGGCCTCGATGGCGGCATTCAGCGCCAGCAGGTTGGTCTGTTTGGAGATGGCCTCGATTTCGCCCAGGATGTTCTGCACGGCCTTGACCTGGGTGTCGATGGTTTCCATCGATTCGACCAGCCCCATGGCGATCTTGCTGGTCGATATTGTGCTGTCGACGAAGGAATCCAGCGTCTTCGAGGTGTCCTGGATGAACTCGGAAAACTGCAGGTTGGCGCCGGCCTCCAGATTGCCGCCCAGCTTGCTGGCCACCTGCAAGGCAAAGTTGTGCTGGGTCTGGACGTGCGCATGCATATTGTTGAAGCTGGCCAACAGGGTGTCGGAGGCGTTCCGGATCAGGCCGATCGTACGGTCCAGTTCTGCCTGGTTGTTCAGACATTCGCGCTCGGTGGCGGCGACGATCCCGCCGGTGAGTTCCTTGAGATCGGTAACGGCGGCCGAGGACGCGGGCGCGACGGCCGCGCTCGTGGTCGCGCCATGCCGGGTGGCAAGGTACCAGGCCAGCATTGCGGCAACGATCACCGCGCCGACCCGCGCCCAAGGGGGCGCGAGCCAGGCGATAAGCGCGACCGTCATGGCCAGGCCGGCGATCAGCGCGGCATATTTTCCGGATGTCAAACGGCTTCCCCTAAGGTGTCGGCAGATGCCAATGTTGCCGCTATATCGGAAGTGATACGACAAACTTTAGCCGGCCGGCCCCTCATAAGGGGGGCGGTGCGGTCAGAGTTCGGCGAGCATCCGTTGCAGGTCGCCGCTCTGGTACATCTCCCGCATGATGTCGGCACCGCCGACCAGTTCGCCCTTGATGTACAACTGGGGGAAGGTGGGCCAGTTGGCGTAGTCCTTGAGGCCCAGGAAGATCTCCTGGTCGGCCAGGACGTTGACCGCGAAAAAGTCGGTGCCGCAGGCCTGGAGTACCTGGGCCGCGGTGGCCGAATAGCCGCATTGGGGGAATTGCGGCGTGCCCTTCATGTAGAGCACGACCGGGTGGCTGGTGACCTGCTGATGGATGCGTTCCTGCGTGTTCATGGTTTCAAGCCTCCTAATACCCAACAAAATAACTAGGGAATTCTACAGATGGTTTGACCCGCGTCAATAAACTTTGCTCCCGAGGCAACGGCAGGCATGAAATGGCTAGTAGCAGCCGGGAGCGGAGCGGGCAAGTTGGCGTGCACGCATCAGGGTGACGGCCAGGGCCAGCGCGCTGAAGCAGCCGCCGGCGACGAAGGTGAAGGCCGACCCCAGGCTGTCCCAAAGCAGCCCGGCCAGGACACTGGCCGCCAGCATGGC
>JBAZLW010000143.1:0-6806 GCA_041650095.1 Hydrogenophilaceae bacterium
GTCGGCCCAGGCCGAACGCATGAAGGGCGTGCTCGACCGCCTCGCGGCGGCGGCCGGCCGCGCGCGCGCGGCCGGTACGCCGGACCGTCCGCTGGACGACTGGCTGGCCGAGATATTCGATCACTGGCGACTGATGCGCCCGGGGGCGCAGGCGCTGCTGCAGCTCTGCGGGCCCAGGCCGGGGCCGGTCGTGCGCGAGGACCCGGTCCTGATCTCGGTGCTGTCCACCCTGCTCAACAACGCCGCCGACGTGTCGGCGTCCGACCTCACCCTGGCGGTCGAATGGAATGCCGAGACCCTGCGTCTCGCCGTGCTCGACCGCGGGCCGGGCCTGGGTCAGGCCGGTGACAAGGAGGACGGCTGGGGCGTCGGCCTGCTCCTGGCCCAGGCCGCTCTGGAGCGTTTGCATGGCACCTTGGCATTGAACCCGCGGCCGGGCGGTGGCCTCGTCGCGGCGGTCGAGATTCCTTTGCCGGAGCTGGTCACAAAATGAAACCGGGACGAGAAGTCATGATTTCGTCGTTCCCGCGCAGGCGGGAACCCGGAATATTCAAGAACTGGATGCCCGCCTGCGCAGGCATGACGCATCATTGGGTGCGGCCATGAGCGGCGGCTGGCACATCCTGCTGGTGGACGACGATGAGGTATTCGTCACCACCCTGGCCCAGGCCCTGCGCCGACGCGGCCACGAGGCAGAGACCGCGAGCGAGCCGGTCGCCGCCCTGGCGCTGGCGCGCCAGCGCCCGCCAGACGCGGCCGTGCTGGACCTGAAATTGGCCGAGGCGTCCGGCCTCGCTCTGGTGGAGCCGTTGCGCGCCCTGCGTGCCGACATGCGCATCCTGCTGCTGACTGGTTACGCCAGCATTGCCACGGCGGTGGAGGCGATCAAGCTGGGCGCCACCCATTACCTGCCCAAGCCGGCCGATGCCGACGAGATACTCGCCGCCCTGGGCCGGGAAGAGGGCGATGCCGAGATCGCGCCGCCCGACGAGCCGATGTCGGTCGATCGCCTGGAGTGGGAACACATCCAGAAGGTGCTGGCGGAACACGACGGCAACATCTCCGCCACCGCGCGGGCGCTCAAGATGCATAGGCGGACCCTGCAGCGCAAGCTGATGAAGAGGCCGGTGAAGGAGTGAGGGAGATTCAAGGGACAAGATTCAAGACGCAAGGCCAATTACCTTGAATCTTGTACCTTGCATCTTGAATCTAATCGAGTGTCTCGATGGTGAAATTCCGGTTGGTGTAGATGCATATGTCGCTGGCGATGCCGAGCGCCTCGCGCACGATCGCCTCCGGCGCCATGTCGGTGTGCTCCAGGAGGGCGCGCGCGGCCGCCTGGGCGTAGGCGCCGCCGCTGCCGATGGCGGCGATGCCGAGTTCCGGTTCCAGCACGTCACCGGCGCCGGTGATGATCAGGCTGGACTGGCTGTCGGCCACCGACAGCATGGCTTCGAGCCGGCGCAGGATACGGTCGGTGCGCCAGTCCTTGGCCAGTTCGACCGCGCTCCTGACCAGGTTGCCCTGGTGTTTTTCCAGCTTGGCCTCGAAGCGTTCGAACAGGGTGAAGGCGTCCGCCGTGCCGCCGGCGAAGCCGGCCAGGATGCGGTCCTGGTACATCTTGCGCACCTTGCGCGCGGTGGCCTTGATGACCACGCTGCCCAGGGTGACCTGGCCGTCGCCGCCCAGGGCGACCCGATTGCCCCGGCGGACCGAGAGTATGGTGGTGCCGTGCCACTGTTCCATATAGAGCCTATTTTCTGATCTTGGGCTGGATGCTGGCGTACTGGCCGACGCCGACCATCTGCAGCAGCAGGCAGACCATCTCGCTGCCTTCCTTGAAAATGACCCGTTTGCCGGCCTGGGCCAGGGTCATGACGATATCCATCAGCAGCCCGACCACCATGAAATCGATCCGGGTGACCTGGCCGAGGTCGATCTCGATTTCAGCCAGAGGGGCCGCGAAGTCGCGCAGGACGTCAAAGACGGCGGCGCTGCCGGTGTCGATCAGGCCATGCATGGGAAATACCTGGCCGCTCGGGCCGGCCGGTTGCACCGCCTCGGGTTCGGTCGCGATGCACTTGGGCGGCGTGTAGGAGGGTGGCGAGATCTCGAAGCGGATTGCGTATTCGAGCGCCAGGGCATCGAACGCGTCGACCTTGCCCTGTAGTTGCAGCAACATCAGCAACAGCAGCCAGAGGGGCTCGCTGAGCCGGCCGTCGGATCGGACGGCATTCAAACGGACCGCGAAGGCCTCGCTGCCGGCCAGGTGGATGGGCTTGCCGCCGGCCGCGAGCCGTGACATGCAATCGAGCATGGCCCGGGCATAGGCCTCGTTGTCGGGCACCGGTGTCTTGTTGAAATCCAGTACCGCCGACTCGGCCGTTTCGCATTCCCGCATGAAATGCTCCAGCCCGGCCTTGTCCTCGGGCGACAGGTGGGCGCCGAAGGCAAAAGTGGGGTGGTTGCCTGCGGCGGCGGCGGTCTCGGCGACCTGACCGGGTCGCCAGGTCGGCGGCGAGCGTTCGAAGCGCACAGCGAAATCCATGGCCAGGTCCTCGAACGGCTGGCGCTGGCCGGTTGCTTCATAGATGTCGAACAATAGTTGCCACGGTTGTGGATCGCGCTTGTCCGGGTTGTTCAGGATGAACCGGTTGAGTGCGGCGGTTGCCTCGCGGGTGTTGCCGCTGGAATAGAGCACCACCGCTTCCTCAATTTCCGGGGTCAGTTGGACGTCCATCTCCTGGACCATGACGCCGTTGTTAGCGGAAAGGGTGTAGGCCGGGGCGGCGGGCGGCTCGGGTGGTACGTGTGGTACGGGCGCTGTCACCGACGGTTGCGCGTCCGGAATGACGGGCTTGGTTCTGCCTTTGTCTTTCCGGAAGAAGTCGAACATGGCGGGCGCGGCTCGGGGTTGCAGGGGAAGGTCAGTTTACTCCGGCCTGCCCGTCATGGCACAGGGTCGTGGCCGCCCGGGTGGTAGGGGTGGCAACGGCCGATCCGCCGGATGGCCAGCCAGCCACCCTTCAGCGCACCGTGCTTGGCGACCGCCTCCTTGGCGTATTCCGAGCAGGTCGGGTAAAACCGGCACTGGCTGCCGAAATAGGGCGACAGGGCGATCTGGTAGACCCGGATGGCGCCGATCAGGGCGCGCTGAAACAGGTTCATGGCTTTGTCTCCGCCGGTTTGGCGGACCGTTGGCGGACCGTTGGCGGGCCGGGAGGCCGGCCAGCCTGTGGCTCAGTCCGCGAACAGCTTTTCCAGCCGTTCGTGCTTTTCCTGCGCCTCGATCGACAGTTCCGCCGTCGGGCGGGCCAGCAGACGCGGGATGCCGATGGGGTCGCCGGTCTCCAGGCAGAAGCCGTATTCGCCTTCCTCGATGCGGCGCAGGGCGGAGTCGATCTTCTTCAGCAGCTTGCGTTCGCGGTCGCGCACGCGTTGCTCCAGCATGTTTTCCTCTTCCACGGTAGCGCGGTCGTTGGGGTCGGCGAAGACCTCGTTATCCTTCAGGTGCTCGCCGGTTTCCCTCGCATTGACCAGGATTTCCTCCTTCATGGTCACCAGACGGTGGCGGAAGAATTCCAACTGGGTGGCGTTCATGTAGTCCTTGTCGGACATCTTGAGCAGTTCGGCCTCCGAGATCACGCCAGCGTGGGTCTTGCCGGATGCAGGCTTCTTGGCAGGGGCGGCGGTCTTCTTGGCGGGGGCGGCGGCCTTGGCCGGGCTGGCGGCTTTAGTCGTTGCGGGCATGGTTTTACTCGATACCTTTGTTGCGGTTGCCGCCGGCTTGGCCGGTTTGGCAACGGGTTTAACGGATGGCTTGACCGGCGCGGGTTTCGCTGCCGGCTTGGCCGCGGTCTTCGCGGCCGCGGCCTGTTTCGTTGTCGCCTTCTTGCCGGCGGCGGCCGGCTTGGTGACGGCTTTCTTGGCCGCCGCCGGGGCCTTCTTCGCCGGCGCCTTGGCGACCGGTTTTGCAACGGCCTTCTTCGCGGCCGCCGGCTTGGCCACTGCTTTGGTGGCTGCTACGGACTTCTTGGCCGGAACGGCGGCCGGCTTCGCCGATGCGGCCTTGGTTGCTGGCGCGGCAGCTTTGGCAACCGGCTTCTTGGCCGGAGTCGGCTTTACCTCGGACTTCTTGACCGGTTTTTTGTTAGCAGTTGCCACGCCTTATCTCCTCACTAATGATTATGTGGGCGAAAACTGAGGCGGGATTATGCCACGCTACTGGCGGTAAACGTGAATGTCGCGTTAGTGCCTTGAAAGTCCCTTTCCCATCATGGTGCTCGTGCTGGATTCATTCAGAGGCTCCCTGGGCCGCCTTGTCGGGCCGCCTGGGTGAAATCGTGCAATAGCCTGGCCACGAATTCCTCTTCCAGGTCGCTGACGATGAACACGAAACGGCTGCTTCGGTCCTGGTCCGGCCAGGCTTCGAGTTGCGTCGGCGGGTACATCACATGCTGTACGCCGTGCAGCACGGTGGGCCGATCCTCGCCGATCAGGTTCAGGATCGCCTTCATCCGGAGCAGGTTTTTTGCCCGGAAAGCGACCAGCATCTCCAGTGCGGCGGCGACCCCCTCCCGGTCGAGCGGTTCGTCGAAGCTGAGCGAGAAGGCCCGGATGCGGCCGCCGTGGTCCGGTGCTGGCGTGTTGCCGAGCAGCCGGGCCGGCCGGTAGCGGTTTGCCGACAGCCAGCGGCGCGGATTGGCGGCCACTGTTTCCGCCGCGCCAAGGATGGCATCCGGTGCCACCTCGCCCTGGGTCACGGTCAGAATCGGCGCCGCCGGGTTGAGCCTGGCCAGGCGCTCCAGTACCCGCTCGACCGCCTCCGGCGTGGCCAGGTCGGTCTTGGTCAGGAGCAGGCGGTCGGCCACCGAGACTTGGCGCTGGGCCTCGAAATGCGCGTCGAACTGGTCCGGGGCGAACACCGCGTCGACCGTGGTGACGATGCCGTCCAGCTTGTGCCGGGTCGCCAGCCAGCGTTCGCTGACCAGGGTGGCGATGATCGGCGCCGGGTCGGCGATGCCGGTGGTCTCGATGATCAGCCGTTCGTAGGGCGGCAGGTCGCCCTTGTCGCGCGCCATCCACAGGTTCTTCAGGGTCGGCGCCAGGGCGCCCTGGATCTGGCAGCAGACGCAGCCGCCCGAGAGCAGGGCCAGCGGCCCGCGCGTCTCCTCCAGTAACTGGTGGTCGAGGCCAACCTCGCCGAACTCGTTCATCACCACGGCGGTGAGCGGCATCTGCTTCAGCAGCCGGTTGAGGACGGTGGTCTTGCCGCTGCCCAAAAAGCCGGTGAGCAGGGTGACGGGGATGATCGTATTCATGGCCTGTTAAGATGCGCTTATTTGCCGAAGTTTCAAGATGGCCGACAACACATTGCACCGGGGCGCCGCCAAGACCGCCCGCATCCCGATCAAGGTCGAGGCCAAGCCGCGCATGAAACTGCCGGCCTGGATCAAGGCCCGCGCCCACGCCTCGCCCGAGGTCGCCCGGATCAAGGCCATCCTGCGCGAACACCAGTTGCACACCGTGTGCGAAGAGGCCGCCTGCCCCAACCTGGGCGAATGCTTCCACCACGGCACCGCCACCTTCATGATCCTGGGCGACTTGTGCACCCGGCGCTGCCCGTTCTGCGACGTCGGCCACGGCAAGCCGCTGCCGCCCGACCCGGACGAGCCGGCCCGCCTGGCCGAGACCGTGGCGGCGATGCGGCTGAACTACGTGGTCATCACCTCGGTCGACCGCGACGATCTGCGGGATGGCGGCGCCGGCCACTTCGCCGCCTGCATCCACGCCATCCGTGAGCAGTCGCCCGATACCCGGATCGAAATACTGGTGCCGGATTTCCGCGGCCGCCTCGACATCGCCCTCGACATCCTCGCCACCGAGCCGCCCGACGTGATGAACCACAACCTGGAAACCGTGCCGCGTATATATAAGGCGGTGCGGCCGGGCGCCGACTATGCCAATTCGCTCGATTTGCTGCGCCTGTTCAAGGAACGGGTGCCCGCGGTGCCGACCAAGTCCGGCATCATGCTCGGCCTGGGCGAGACCGATGCCGAGGCTCTGGCGGTGATGCGCGACCTGCGCGGCCATGGCGTCGAGATGCTGACGGTCGGGCAATACCTGCAGCCATCCGGCCATCACCTCGCGGTGGAACGCTTCGTCACCCCCGAGCAATTCGGGATGTTCGAGCGCGAGGCGCTGGCGATGGGGTTCCGGAGCGCCGCCTGCGGACCGCTGGTCAGGTCGAGCTATCACGCCGACCAGCAGGCGGCGGGGATCAAGTAAGCCGCCGGGGGCGTTGACCGCGGCCTGAACTGGCAGCATGCCAGAATTTGAGTCTGAGTAGTTTCACCAGTTGCCTCGTCAGTCCGCCTCCAATTAACATATCCCACAAAAGAAGGCCTCAAAAGGCCAGATCAGAGGGAGATCACCATGTATCGCATACCTGGCTGGATATATGAACCGTTGCCGTATATCTATCTTCTGGTCGGCGGCCTTGCGTCCGTCGGCTTCGATCCCGTGGTAGGCAGGGTCAGTGGCTTGCTGCTGATCACTTCGGCCGTCCTGATTATCATCATGCGTCGCGACAACCGGACCTGCCTGGACTGCAATTCAAGAGCCTTCAGCCAGCCCAATAAATAAACTGCCGGCAAGGTCAACGGCCGGCAAGCGCGAGGCGCTGGCGATGGGGTTCCGGAGCGCCGCCTGCGGACCGCTGGTCAGGTCGAGCTATCACGCCGACCGGCAGGCAATGGCTATCTAGCCGGACGGCTGCCTTGAAGGGGTGCTAATTCTCCTGGGGG
>JBAZLW010000144.1:0-6778 GCA_041650095.1 Hydrogenophilaceae bacterium
GCCTTCGTCAGCCGGCATCCGCTCGCCGCCGTGGCCTTCCGGCCGGCCCTGCCGGGCACCCTGGATGGTGCGCCCCGGAAGTGGCTGGCGGACATCTACGCCCTGGCCCGCATCCGCCTGATGGAGGTCGGGGTGGGCGAGGTGTATGGCGGCGGCCTGTGCACCTGGACGGATGCCGAGCGTTTCTTTTCCTACCGGCGAGACGGCGTCACCGGTCGCATGGCCAGCCTGATCTGGCTTGAGTAGTATCGATCGACGCATACTGATTCGAGGATGCAATCCAGATGGCAATCGAACTCTACAACGACGGCCGGCATGTCTGTCTGATGTTCAACGATCTGGTCGACGACAGCCACAGTTCCGCCGTCCAGGCCAACCAGTTCCTGATCGAGACCGACGGCGAGGGTGCCCTCATCGATCCGGCCGGCAACATGACCTACAACGCCCTGATCATGGCCATGCAGGTGTATTTCCCGTTCAAGAAGCTGAAGTACATCTTCGCCTCGCACCAGGACCCGGACATCGTCGCCTCGCTCAACAAGTGGCTGATGTCGACCGAATGCGTGCTCTACGTGTCCAGGCTGTGGGAGCGCTTCGTGCCGCACTTCTGCACCATCAACCGCTGGGAAGGTCGCATCGTCGGCATCCCCGACGAGGGCATGGTGATCCCGATCAAGGACACCCGGATCCATGCGGTACCCGCGCACTTCCTGCATGCCGAGGGCAATTTCCAGTTCTACGACGCCAGGTCGAAGATACTTTTTTCCGGCGACATGGGGGCCTCGCTGGTGCCCCACGACGAGATCGTCCGGCCGATCACCACGGTGGCGGAATTCCAGGCCCATATCGCCAAGATGGAGGGCTTCCACAAACGCTACATGGTCGCCAACAAGGCCTGCCGGTTGTGGGCGAACATGGTCCGGACCATGGATGTCGAGATGCTGGTGCCCCAGCACGGCCGCTGGTTCAAGGGCAAGGAAGTGATCGCCGCCTTCCTGGTCTGGATCGAGAACCTGCAATGCGGCCTCGACCTGTTCAGCCAGGACAACTACCGCTTCCCGGGTTGAACTCAGCCGGCCAGGACGCGATTTTTCCCGGTGCGTTTTGCCAGATACATCGCCTGATCGGCCCGCTTGATGGCGTCCGCGCCCGATTCATCCGGGGCGAACTGGGCCACCCCGGCACTGAAGGTGATCAGCACTTTCTCGTTGCCGGCCAGGAAGAAATTCTTCGTGAGCTCTCTCTGGAAGCGCTGCATCGCCTTGATGGCATCGTCCAGCAGCGTGTCGGGCATGAGGATGACGAATTCCTCGCCGCCATAACGGGCCAGGGTATCCCCCGGGCGCAGGTTCTGGCGCACGACGTTGACCAGGTGGATCAAAGCGGCGTCACCCGATTCGTGGCCCAGGCTGTCGTTGATCCTCTTGAAGTTGTCGATGTCGAGCAAGGCCACCGAAAGCGGCGTTTCCTTGCGTCGCATGGTGGCGATCTCACGCATCAGGGCCTCATCCAGGCCTTTACGGTTGAGTACGTCGGTTAACGGGTCGTGACGCGCCGAGTCGCTGGCAATGAGCAGGTCCTGTTGCAGCTTGGCGATCTCGGCCTCGGTTGCCGAGGCCTTCGTTTGCAGTATGGCAAGTTGGTCGTGTTCCCGTGAGGCCTCTTCCGCCATGGTGCGCGTGGTCTGGATGACCTCCTGCAACAGCGGCGCGAGATCTTCGATCGTCTTGACCTTTTCGATCCGCCGGGCGCTATCCTCGATCTTGCTCTGGAACGTGGAACTGGATTCGCTCATCCAGGACAGCCGCTCGATGAAGGCGGTCAGCATCTGGCGCATTTCCTCCTGCGCCTCCAGGGAGCGGACCTTGGCCACCGACTGCCTGGCCATGACATCGCGCACGCGTCGCTTCACGTCATCCAGACGGCGCAGGTCGAGCGGCGGCTTTACCGCCGCCAGCAGGGCATCGACCTGGCCTTTCAGCCAACTGTCTTCCAGGCTCAAGGCGCTGATGTTTTCCAGGACCAGATGCAACAAATCGAGCAGGGCAGTCTTGATCTCGGCCTGTTCTTCCGAGACCAGCGACAGGCGATGGCTGAAGTCGCCGAGCGCCCCCTGGATGATGCGATAGTCCGCGCCCGGATCGCGCAGGATGCGCAGCAGATCGGCCGTCTTCCTGGCGAAAACCGCATCTTCGTTTCCCAGTGCCGGCAGCCCGCTCTCGATCATGCCGGCAAACTTGGCAAAGAGTCGGCTGGCGACGCCCTCGTTCGCGTTTGGGTTGCCACTGTCGCCGCTCATCGAGGCGGTGGCAAACGACCTGAAAAAGGCTGACAGAGCCTCTTCGATACCCTGCCAGCTATGCCGGCTTATGGCGGCATCCAGTTGCTCCAGCAGTTCTTGCTGGGCGGAGTCCCGTGCGCTCAGGGTCAGGGCGACCTTGCGCAGGTTGATCTCGGGAAAACCGGCCAGATTGGGATGCTCGGCGATCTCGTTGTAACACGCTTGATAGTTCGCCGGCGTCGGCGGCAACTTGCGGGCAGTCAACTGCCT
The DNA here is from genome assembly GCA_041650095.1 of Hydrogenophilaceae bacterium. Taxonomy (GTDB): domain Bacteria; phylum Pseudomonadota; class Gammaproteobacteria; order Burkholderiales; family Thiobacillaceae; genus Parasulfuritortus. The sequence goes on from JBAZLW010000144.1 coordinate 2,552, forward strand.
GAGTGCTTCGCGGGCTATCTCGGAAGGGTGTTTGGGGGGCATTTCAATCGGTTCAAAGGAATTTCGGTTGCCTACCTTCAGTCGCGAGGAAGCCGATCGCAGCGAGTAAACAGGACGGCATCATTATAACGTTAGATATATCGCCTCTCTTCAATCGATATGGGCCGGGAAAGAAGCAATCCGGCAATCCCGGTCTGTCTAGGGGTAAACGGTTTGTCATTACTATGGCGCTGGGTTGCTATAGCACAGGTACAGCGCCTCGATCTCGGCCAGCACCTCATCCGTCAGCGGCTTGTCCCAGGCGTTCAGGTTTTCCGTCAGTTGCGCCATGCCGGTGGCGCCGATGATGGTGCTGGCGACGAACCAGCGCCGGTAGGCGAAGGACAGCGCCAGTTCCGCTGGGGTCAGGCCGTGCCGCCGGGCCAGGTCGGCATAGGCGGCCACGGCAGGCTGGACGTTGGGTTTCTCGTAGCGCTGGGCGAAGCCCTTGAACAGGGTGACCCGTCCGGCTGCCTCCGGGTCGGCCAGGTACTTGCCGCTGAGGTGGCCGAAGGCGAGGGGGGAATAGGCCAGCAGGCCGAGCCGCTCGCGGTAGGCGATCTCCGCCAGGCCGGTCTCGAACACCCGGTTGATCAGGTTGTAGGGATTCTGGATCGAAACCACCCGCGGCAGATCATGCGCGCCGGCAAGACGGAGGAATTCCATCACCCCCCAGGGGTGCTCGTTGGACAGGCCGACGTAACGGATCTTGCCTTCCCGGACCAGTTCGGCCAACGCCTCCAGTTGTGCCCGGATCGGCACGGCCTCGGTTTCCTGGCCGGGGTCGAACTGGTATTTGCCGAACATCGGCACGTTGCGTTCCGGCCAGTGCAACTGGTAGAGGTCGATGTAGTCGGTCTGCAGTCGGCTCAGCGAGCCTTCGATGGCGGCGCGGATGTTGTCCCGGTCCAGGGCCTTGGGGCCGCCGCGGATCCAGGCCATGTTGCGGTTCGGTCCGGCGACCTTGGTGGCGAGGATGACCTTGTCGCGCGACCGGCCCTTGAGCCAGTCGCCGACGATGGTCTCGGTGCGGTTCACCGTCTCTGCGCGCGGCGGCACCGGGTACATCTCGGCCGTGTCGATGAAGTTGATGCCGCGCTCGAAGGCCAGGTCCAGTTGGCTGTGCGCCTCGGCGGCGTCGTTCTGCTGGCCAAAGGTCATGGTGCCCAGGCAGATGGCGGAAACGTTCAGATCGCTGCCGCCGAGCCGACGATATTCCATGATTTGCCCTCCTTAGGATGCCGCGAGCCTAGCAGATTATCCCGCTCGCCGGCCATGGCCACCGTCAGGCGGCAATTGCGCAAAATTAGGGTGTTCACTGTATTTACCCTCTACGGTCCATCTTGTATTTATTCACTCAGCACCTGAGCAAACCGATACACATCCGCAAGAACAGGTGTCGAGAGGAGATGGGGATGACATGTACGCGAGCCTGCACGGCAGCGGTAGCGTTATTCGCTCTATCCGACCGAGCCATGGCCGAATACCGGATCAATCTGCCCGCGCCCCAGTCCAGCGTCGCGCATGCCGCCTACGACCTGCATGTCATCGTGCTATGGGTCTGCCTGGTCATCTTCGCGCTGGTGTTCGGGGCCATGTTCTATTCCCTGCTCAGGCATCGCAAGAGCCTCGGCCACGAGGCCCATCATTTCCATGAAAGCACCACCGTCGAGGTGATCTGGACGACGGTGCCGTTCCTGATCCTGATCGGTCTGGCCTGGCCGGCGACCCAGGCGGTGCTGGACCAGAAGGACACCGGCAATCCCGACCTCACGATCAAGATCACCGGCCACCAATGGAAATGGGAATACGAGTACCTCCAGGAAGGGGTCCGTTTCCTGAGCGTGCTGGCGACTCCGGGCGAGCAGATCGGCGACCGAATGGACAAGGGCGAGCACTATCTGCTGGAAGTGGATGAGCCGCTGGTGGTGCCGGTGGGCCGCAAGGTGCGGCTGCTGTTGACCGCGGCGGACGTGATCCATTCCTGGTGGGTGCCGGCCCTGGGGGTGAAGCAGGACGCCATCCCGGGTTTCATCCGCGATACCTGGTTCCGCGCCGACGCGCCCGGCACCTATCGCGGCCAGTGTGCCGAGTTGTGCGGCAACGGCCACGCCTTCATGCCCATCGTCGTCGAGGTCAAACCGGAGGCGGAATACCGGGCCTGGCTGGCGGCCAGGAAGTCCGGCCAGGCGGCGAAGGCGGCGGCTGCGGGCCGGATCCTGACGGTGCAGGAACTGCTGGCGAGCGGCGAAAAGGTCTATGCCGCCAATTGCGCCGCCTGCCACCAGGCCGATGGCAAGGGCCTGCCTGGCGTCTTTCCGGCCCTGACTGGTTCCGCGGTCGTCAACGGCCCGCCCCAGGCCCATGTGGATCGGGTCCTGCACGGCAAGGAGGGCACGGCGATGCCGGCCTTCGCGGCCCAACTCGACGATGCCGAGATCGCCGCCGTGGTCAGCTATGAGCGCCAGTCCTGGGGCAACCGCGCCGAACCGGTGCAGCCGGCCCTGGTGAAGAACCTGCGGCAATAGGAGGAAGGATTATGGCCATCGACGCCGGCACCGCGATCCTGGAACCCGCCCACCAAGAGGCCGTACCGGGCGGCACGTGGCGCTGGCTGACCACGACCAACCACAAGGATATCGGCACGCTTTATCTCTGCTTCGCCGCCGTCATGTTCCTGATCGGCGGGCTGATGGCCATGACGATCCGGGCCGAACTGTTCCAGCCCGGCCTGCAGCTCGTCCAGCCCGAGCTGTTCAACCAGCTCACCACCCTGCACGGTCTGATCATGATCTTCGGGGTGATCATGCCGGCCTTCACCGGCTTCGCCAACTGGCAGATACCGCTGATGATCGGCGCTCCCGACATGGCCTTCCCGCGCATGAACAACTGGAGCTTCTGGCTGCTGCCGGTGGCGGCCGCGTTCCTGATCGGCTCGATGTTCCTGCCCGGCGGCGCGGTCGCCGGCGGCTGGACCCTGTATCCGCCGCTGTCCATCCAGGGTGGCGTCAGCTACGACCTGACCATCTTCGCGCTCCACATCATGGGCGCCTCGTCGATCATGGGCGCCATCAACATCATCACCACCATCCTGAACATGCGGGCGCCGGGGATGACCGCGATGCGCATGCCGATGTTCGTCTGGACCTGGCTGATCACCGCCTTTCTGTTGATCGCGGTGATGCCGGTCCTGGCCGGGACGATCACCATGCTGCTGGCCGACCGCAACTTCGATACCCATTTCTTCAGCGCCGCCGGCGGCGGTGACCCGGTGATGTTTCAGCACTTGTTCTGGTTCTTCGGCCATCCCGAGGTCTACATCCTGATCCTGCCGGCCTTCGGCATCGTCTCCAGCGTCATCCCCACCTTCGCGCGCAAGCCGCTGTTCGGCTACCGCTCCATGGTCTACGCCACCGCCTCGATCGCCATCCTGTCCTTCATCGTCTGGGGCCATCACATGTTCACCGTCGGCATGCCGGTGGCGGCGCAGCTGTTCTTCATGTACGCCACCATGCTGATCGCGGTGCCGACCGGGGTGAAGGTGTTCAACTGGGTGGCGACCATGTGGCAGGGCTCGCTGACCTTCGAGACCGCCATGCTGTTCGCCGTCGCCTTCGTCTGCCTGTTCACCATCGGCGGTTTTTCCGGCCTGGTGCTGGCCATGGTGCCTGTGGACACCCAGTTGCAGGACACCTACTACGTGGTGGCCCATTTCCACTACGTCCTGGTCACCGGCGCGCTGTTCGCCATCTATGCCGGGCTGTATTACTGGCTACCCAAGTGGACCGGCCATCGGGTCGACGAAAACTGGGGGCGCTGGCACTTCTGGCTGTCCGCCGTGTCGGTGAATGTGCTGTTCTTCCCCATGCACTTCCTCGGCCTGGCCGGCATGCCCAGGCGCATCCCGGACTACGCCCTGCAGTTCGCCGACTTCAACCGCATCGCCTCGATCGGCGGCTTCGTCTTCGGCGCCAGCCAGGTCCTGCTCCTGATCGTCATCATCAAGTGCATCCGGGGCGGCGAGCCGGCCGGCGACCGGCCCTACGAGGGCGCCGAGGGACTGGAGTGGACCCTGTCCTCGCCGCCGCCCTATCACTCCTTCGCGACCCCGCCGGAGGTGAAATGAGCGAAATCGCCCATGCCAACGCCGTCGTGATGCGCCGCCTGCTGCTGCTGGCGGTGGCCATG
>JBAZLW010000145.1:0-6771 GCA_041650095.1 Hydrogenophilaceae bacterium
AGCCGATCGGCATCGAAGAAGTCCTCCGGCCGCCAGCGGGCGTCATCCACCTCGCTTATGCAATCGACGCAGTCCAGGATATTGCGCCAATATTGCTGTATCTCGGTGGCGCCGGGCAGCAGGCAGGCCATGCCGATCACGGCAATATCATGGTCGGCTGTGGCGGGATGGGCCGCGCCAAGGGGAGGGGTTGGCATGTTGTCGGCCAGCAAGGTCATCGCATCTTCGCATACCGATTTGTGCAGGTCGGCCATGGCGATCACTTCATCGCGCAGCGTTGCCACGTCGCCCATCATATAAAGCCCTTCACGCCGCTGGGTGTCGCAATCCACTGGCATGTAGGCGGCTTCGGCCGCCTTCGTACCGTCGCTGCGGGCTATGCCCTTGGCGGCGATACGAAGGCGGCCGATGTTCAGGCGCTCCAGGGTTTCAAGAATCACCTCCGGAGCAGCGCCCTGCAGCAACAAAGCATTGCGGGTTTGTTCGAACTCGTCGCAAAAAAAGGTCTTGGCGCAGCGGGTAGCCTGGCCGGGGCCGGAGCGCAGCAATGCGGTGCCGGAACAACGTATGGCCTGTTCCTGGAACTCCGGCAGAATGGCGCCGGTTTGCACGGCCTCACGGGTGAACAGGTAGGCACTGCCCATCTGAACGCCGACACGGATACCGCGCTCGCTCAAGGGGGCCGCAATCACCGCGGCCATGGCGCCGGACAGGGCATCGTGGACACCGCCGGCAAACAGGATGCTGAGCGACTCGGGATCATCGATCTCCGCGGCCAGCAGGGCCTGCACGGCCAGCTCCCAGAGGACGAAGCTGGTTCTCGGACCGACATGGCCGCCGCATTCGTTGCCTTCGAAGATGAAACGGCGCGCGCCCTCCTTGATGAATTGGACAAGAAGGCCGGGAGACGGGGCATGCAGGTAGGCGGCTATGCCCAGTCTTTCCAGTTCCTGGGCCTGGCTCGGCCGCCCTCCGGCAACCAAGGCATAAGGGGGACGTATCTCCTCGATGACCTTCAGTTGTTCCTGGCGCAGGGCGAGGGGCACAAACCCGAGGATACCAACGCCCCAGGCCTGGCCTTTCAAGGCTTCCCGAGTTTCCTCCAGCAGTTTGCGCAGCGGCGGACCCTGCAACAGGGCCAAGGCGATAAACGGCAATCCGCCCGCGTCGGCTACCGCCTTGGCGAATGACGCGTTGTCGCTGACCCGTGTCATGGGGCCCTGAAGAATGGGATAGCGGATATGGTGTTCGCGTGCGAATGCCGAATCCGCAGCAAGGGTTTGCTGCATGCGGGCGGTTTCCAGCCCCCTGGACAAGGCCTCGCGATAGGCGCCGATCACCCGGCCGGTGGTGCCGAACCTATTCGCGAGATGACCGCAGAAAGCGATGTCCTGCCCTAACGGCACGAGGGCTTCACCGACGCCATCGTTGAACATGGCGGCCAGTCGCGAAGGCCACTGGTCGGCACTCTCTTCGAGCGCCCGCAGCTTGTCGCGGGCACTGCGGCTGGATAGTCGGAAACCGGCATTCTGGTCCCCTATATATACGCTCTCGCTGCCGTCGAAGGAGCGCCATGCATCCCTGCTCCGTTCGTTGCCTGGGCCTTCGTCGGTTGCCCATAATTGTTCGCATAGCACAACCCCCGAGGCGCCTGCGAGCGCCGCCGCCGGGGCCGTGTGCAAGCCGATGCCGCCCTGTATCCAGTAAGGCAACCCCAGGCACTGATGTGCTTGTTGCAGGAGTATGTACGAGGCCATGGTACCCACCCGACCAGCGGCCTCATGCCCCTTCAACACCACGCCGTCGTATCCGGCCTGTTCTGCCGCGAGCGCCATTGCCAGCGTGGGCGTTTCCAGAAAAACCTGATCGGCAACCAGGCGTGCCCCTTGCCGCGCCTGAACCAGAGACTCAAGTGGCACACCAGCCAGGATGCAGTATTGAACCTTGCTTGCCAGCAACGTGGGCAATACCGCCGGATCCAGCCCGCTAATCAGGTCGAGACGGATGCCCCAGGCCTTGTCGGCACCTTCCATGGCCAGCCGGCGTACGGCCGTCACCCGTTCGGACCGCGTGGGATCGCTGCCCGGCCCCAGGTCCAGAATAGCGATAGCACCGGCGCGAAGGGCGGCGATAGCAATGCTGGGGTCACAAAGGTGTCCCGGTGAAATAGCGACAATCTTGGGCGTTTCCATCCCGCCTTATCCTTACTGATCTGGGGGGGCTATTATCGAACGGAAATGCAAAGATTTAACATGACTTGCCCGCCGCGCACCACCTGAGACAGCAATGGCGAGGCCGCCAAGCCACGCAGCTATCGTGGCATTGCATTTAATCAAGAAGGCTCCGGATCAATGAACACCGGCTCCGCCCCCCCGCCTAAGCGGGAATGACGGAGCCGGTCAGGCCTACTCTTCTTGGTGCAGCTTCCTGAATTCCCAGCCGCCGAAGTTGACGAGACCCTCAGGGTAAGCGCTGGAGGTGTAATACTCCGTGGCCAGATTGGCCTCCGTACCCGTACCCAGGAAAATCGACGAATTGATGTTTGGATCACCTTCCGTCGACAAAATGGGGATCATGGTACGGATCCCGAAATTGATCGGATTGCCGAAGCCGTCCAGGGTTTCCACGGCTGGTGCACTGATCGTGTCGTCGAAGCGATACAGGTCGGCGCCGACCACATTACCTGGCTGGGTGACTGGCGAGCCCACTCCATCGGTGTCGGCCGTGCCGATATAAAGATGGCCATCCACCACGCCCATGGTCCAGGTGTAGACGTTGGACACCACGTTGAAGCCGGCGTTGCCGAACTTGGGCACCTTGCCCATCTTGTTCTTATGGGCGCTGTCGGACTTGACGGTATAGGCCTTGGCATTCTTGTCATACATCGGCATGTACTGCAGACCATACAGCAGCTCGGCGTTTCTGTTTGCGGATGCGGGCTTCTTGCTCCGGAACACGCTGGTCGGCCGGTGGGTACCCAGGTTGGCCGCCTGTAGTTCGTTGTTGTCTATCGAACCACTGGCATCGTTATCCAGATTGATACGCCCCGCATTGTGCAAGGCCATGGCGGCAGCCAGGCCGGTGGTCGGCATCTGCATGGTGCCCCAGTACAGATAGCCGTTATAGGAGGCCAAGGCGCCGACCAGGGTAACGTATTGGACGGCCGGGTCGCGTTCATACTTGTCCACCGCCCAGACCTTTTTCCAGGAATTCGCATTCCTGCTGGTCAGGCCAGTCGAGGGAATCTTCGGACTCATGTAAATACCGCCCACGGCAGGAATCACACTTGAACCGGTGCCCAGGCTGGGCCAGGTGGCAATGTAGATGAGACCGCCATGTTCGACCATGAAGGCGCCCATGTTGTCCATGTTGCCGACCAGGGTGAAGTTGAACGGATTAATGGCATCGCCGGTCCAGCGCAATACAGCGCCCTTGCCGGCCGTGGTGCGCACCGTACAATAGAGCACACCCTTGACCACCAGCCACTTGCGGATGTCGTTATAACCGCTGAGCGTGGTCGAGCCAAGGAATTCGCCGGTGCTGTCCCGGAACGCGAATACATTGACGCCGTCGCCTCCATCCTCCCCGGCGACGGTCGATCCGGCCATGAGAACGACATCGTTCAGCGCGCCGGCGGAACGGAAACCGAGGGTGTCATTGAGTCGCGCCACATGTTCATCGCCGACAATCAAGTTGGTCTTGTCCTCGGTCATGCCCTCTGACACATCATGGACATAGACGCTGGGCGGGCGCCAGTCGCCATAATGGGCCGGAACATTGGGATAATCGCCGCTGGTGACGATAGGACTGTAGCCGTATTCGCACACCTGCGGCATGCCACTACGCGTGCCCGAAATGCGTGGTGACGGCGAGTAGCCCAGGGAAAGATAAATGCCGCCGCCGACCAGGCAGGGTACGTTGGCGCCCGAACCGATCCAGAAGCGATCGCCCAGGCGGGCGAGCCCCCAGACATAGGACTCGTTGGCCTTGGGCATCACCGTGATGCCATACCTGTCATCGCCTTCCTGGTACTGGTTACACGAACCGTCTGCGTTCGGTTGTATCGTGCCGGTGCTGCCCAGTTTCGTGCCCCCGCGCGGATAGTCACCATCGAAGCATTCGTCGATGGGGGCCTTGGCCAGCACCTCCGAACCGAGCATGGGGACGGGGGTGGGCAGGACGACCCCACCATAGAGCCCGGACCAGTAAGCATCAAGGCTCCCCACCGCCTGTTCAGCGGTCATGGTCGGGGCCTTGGTGGAACTGGCGCCGCCGACACTAATCAGGTCAAAAAAACCGGACCGGGCAGGGCTGGACAACCCTGCGCTCAGGACGGCGGAGATCAGAACGACTCTAAGAAAATTAACTGATTTCATCATTGCACCCCTTGAAAAGCCCCTATTTGACGCCCAATGGACTGTTGCAAGACACAAGTTCGAACGCCATTCATATTATTAAGACTACGATATTTTTAACTCACAGTAAGCCATAGGATCCAGTAAGTCTATCTTCACAATAGTGTCAAACATCGTAGTGTCCGGCTACCAGGGCCAGGGCGCCGAGGCCGAAATCCGCATCGCCTTCCCCAAGGTCGGCGACAAGTGGTTCATCCTGGACTACGTCAAGCTGACCGCTTGCCAAATACGTCTAGAAATTGACCCCCAGGCCAAGCGTGAGGATCCAGGGCGCGGTGAGCTGCTCGCCGTTGACCTTCTGTCGGATGGGAATCTGGACGCTGCCGTAGGCGTGCATGTTGGCCCCGACCAGGATGCTCAGCCCGGGGGTGAAATAGATCGCGCTGCCGCCGGAGTGGCCATCCGGATCAGCCAGTCCGCCGCTATCCCGGCCGCGATACAGGTAGTTCATCTGCAGCAGGCCAGTGACCGACTCGCCGAAGGGATAGTAGACGCCGAGGTCGACGCCGACGCTGTCACCGGGTTCAAAGCCGGAACGGTGCGCGAGCGGCGTCTGTGCCTGCAACTGGGCGAAGCCGCCCCATTTCGAGTCGCCGAGCGAGCCATGCAGGTGGCCGCCCAGGATCAGGTCGGTGCTGCCCGTGCCCGGCTGCAGCGAGGCCTCCATGGCTTCGCCAGGTGCCATTTCCTGATCGGTATCGCCCGTGGGCAGTTTCAGTCCGATGCGGACGCCACCGCCCCAGCCATGGTCGGCAGCCATGAAGCGGTACTTGCCGGCGACCCGCACATCGCCCAGTTCCGCATAGCTCGCCTGCTCGACCTCGGGCGGCAGGCTGTCGATGGCGTGGGCATGGTCGCGGCTAACCACAGGCACCTGCACCCACACGCTCCAGGTACGGTTGATTGCGTAATCCAGGTCGGCGGTCAGGGTCTGGTTGAGCGTGCGCCGGTTCTCGATCTCCTCGCCCGAGCCCTCGAAATCAGGCGGAGCGACCTTGTCGGACCCGGCGCGCAGGGTGTCGGCCCTGGAATAGCTGCAGCGCAGGTCGAGGCGCAGGCCCTGGTCGTGGGTCAGGCTCTCGATATCCCAAGCCGGGTTCATCTCGCAGGCCATCGAACCGCATGAGGCCCTGGCCTCAGCCGCCACGCCGAACATGGCCAGCAGGGCAAGCACTGTTTTCATGACGGCGACCTCCCCTTCTCGTTTTGTATTGATTATCCGAGCGCCTCGGCGAAATGCACTACGTAAAAACCCTACTTATCAGGTTGGGATTTCCCAACCTAACCGGATACCGCTGTGCTCAGCTCTCCGTCGCGTCGGCCAGCCGCAGTGGCCGGCCGACGTTCAGGCGAAAACAGCCGCGCCGGGTCTTCTCGATGGCGATGAACGGGCAGCGCTCGGCCAGCCGGCGCTGCAGCAGGATCAGCCGGGCATCCAGGTTATCGGTGATGTCCGGCAGCCTGAGCGAGGCATCCAGGCGCAATTCGCGGTTGCTGAATTCGACCCGGCCCTCGGTGTGTTCGCGCAGGAGCTTCCAGATGATCGCGCCGGCCACGCCCTTGATGAGGTAATCGTTGTCGACGAACACGCTGTGGTCGGCGGAAAAGTGCCGGATCATGACCGGCGTGCCCCGGGCCGGCGGCGGCGGAAGGGATCGCTCGACTGCCGCCACGACCCCTTCGCCCGGGTGTTCGCCGTTGCGGGACAGTATTTCGACAGCCAGCGCCAGCTGGCCCGCCAGCACCGCCAGGGCATCCTCGTCCTCATAGGTGAAGCGCTGCTCGTGCGGGCTCTCCACGTACAGCACGCCCAGCAGCCGGTCGCCCAGGACCAGGGGGACCGCCAGCTGGCTGCCCGCCTCCGCCAGGCCGGGGAAGGGGATCTCGGTTTCCAGGGCGTCGCCTTCGGCGCTGTCGACGAAGCGTTGCCGCGTGGCCTGGCTGTAGCGGTATTCCTGCACCGCGTAGCCGATGCGGATGGGGGTGCGCGCACTGGCGGCGACGCCGACGATGCCCTCGCCCATGCGCACCTCGGAACCCACGCCGGACTCCGGATAGCCGCGGCTGGCGACGGTATACAGGCGCCTGCCGTCCGGGTCCGGCATCAGCAGCATGGAATGGCGGATATCCCAGTGGCGCTCCAGGCTCGCCAACATGACCTCGAGCAGGTGGGCGAGGTCGACGCAGCCGGAGAGCTCGGCCGCGCAGGCACGCAGCCCCGACAGCAGTTCGGCGCGCAGCACTTCTTCCGGGCCGGCCTCGCCCGGTATCGCTTCGATCCCGACCACCCGGTAGACGTCCGAACCACGCAGCCGGAACACCTTGCTCATGCCGGTATGCGAAGCAATCGCGGCCA
>JBAZLW010000146.1:0-6767 GCA_041650095.1 Hydrogenophilaceae bacterium
GCCGCCTCGCGCATGGGGATCCTTACTTCTTCTTCGCCTGACATCGTTCTGCCTCCATGGAAACCAGTCGCATCTGCGGGCGCCCACATTTGACCACATTTTCAATAGTAGACAAGCCCGCTCAGTGATGGCTAAATCGGGCCACTCGTCGATTATGAAAACGGATGCGACATTACCTTCCGATAGCTGCACTAACCATCGCCCTCGCCATGACGGCCGCACACGCCCCGGCTGATGAGAGCGGCTTCGTCACCGGCATGAAACAGAAGGCCGAGCCGCTGCTGTACGCGCTGGGCCTGCTCGGCAGCCCCTACAAACGGGGTGGCACCGACCCGGAAAAGGGGGTCGATTGCAGCGGCTTCGTCCGCCATGTCTACAAGCAGACCGAAGACATCGATCTGCCGCACAGCGCCAAGGCGATCAGCCAGAAAGGCGAGGCGATCGACAAGGCCCAACTGGCACCGGGCGACCTGGTCTTCTTCAACACCACACGCAGGCCGAACTCCCATGTCGGCATCTACGCCGGCAACGGCAAGTTCGTCCATGCCGCCAGCAGCCGCAGCAAGCAGGTCATGGTCTCGGACATGAACGACGGCTACTGGACCAAACGCTTCAACGGCGCCCGCCGGTTGCTCAGCGGCCAACCCACCGCCCAGGCGCAATAACGGCATGCAGGCGCGGGCTTGCCCGCGCCCACAACCCACTCAGCCCTTCAGAGCCGCCGTGACCATGGCGCGGGCCTCGGCCACGATGGCCTGCAGGTGCGCCTCGCTGACGAAACTTTCCGCGTAGATCTTGTAGATGTCCTCGGTGCCGGACGGCCGGGCGGCGAACCAGCCGTTCGCGGTGGTCACCTTGAGGCCGCCGATGGCGGCGTCGTTGCCGGGCGCGCGGGTCAGCCTGGCGGTGATGGCGTCGCCGGCCAGGGTCGCGGCCGTCACCCGCTCCGGGGTCAGGTGCTTGAAGGCGGCCTTCTCCTCGCGACTGACCGGGCTATCGATGCGGACGTAGAACGGCGTGCCGTACTTCGCCGCCAGTCCCTGGTAGTAGCGACCAGGGTCCTGGCCGGTGACGGCGGTAATTTCCGCCGCCAGCAGGGCCAGGATGATGCCGTCCTTGTCGGTGGTCCAGACCGTGCCGTCGCGGCGCAGAAAACTGGCCCCCGCGCTCTCCTCCCCGCCAAAGCAGAAACGGCCCTCCAGCAGGCCCTTCGAGAACCACTTGAAGCCGACCGGCACCTCGACCATCTTGCGGCCGAGCCCGGCCACCACGCGGTCGATCATGTCCGAGCTGACCAGGGTCTTGCCCACCGCCGCGTTTTCGGACCATTGCGGACGATGGGTCAGCAGGTAGTCGATGGCGACGGCCAGGTAGTGGTTCGGGTTCATCAGCCCGACCGAGGGCGTGACGATGCCGTGGCGGTCGACGTCGGCGTCGTTGCCCCAGGCGATTGCGTACTGGTCCTTGAGCGCCACCAGGCTGGCCATGGCATAGGGGCTGGAACAATCCATGCGGATCTTGCCGTCGTGGTCCAGGGTCATGAAGCCGAAGGCCGGGTCGACCTTGTCGTTGACCACCTCGATGTCTAGGCCGTACTTGTCCGCGATGGGCCGCCAGTAGGCCACCGCCGCGCCGCCCAGGGGGTCGACGCCGATGCGCACCCTGGCCGAACGGATTGCTGCAAAATCAATGACATTTTCAAGATCATTGATGTACGGCATCATGAAATCAATCGCCTGCACGCAGGTCGCCGAGGCCGGATCGGCGCGCTTTACGCCGGCATTGCCCACGGCCAGGAGGGCATTGGCGCGCTGCTCGATCCAGCCGGTGGCGTCGGTGTCGGCTGGACCGCCGTGGGGCGGGTTGTACTTGATGCCGCCGTCCTGGGGCGGGTTGTGCGAGGGCGTGATGACGATGCCATCGGCGCGTGGCCGGGCCGGGTCGCTGTTCCAGTCCAGGATGGCGCGCGAGATCACCGGCGTCGGGGTATAGCCGCCATCCGCCTGCATGCGGGTGTCGACGCCGTTGCCGGCCAGCACCTCCAGGCAATTGGTCTGCGCCGGGGCCGACAGGGCGTGGGTGTCCATGCCCAGGAACAGCGGCCCGGTGATGCCCTGCCCGGCCCGGTACTCGCACACCGCCTGGGTGATGGCCAGGATGTGGGCCTCGTTGAAGCTCTTCTTCAACGCCGTGCCGCGATGGCCGCTGGTGCCGAAGGCGACCCGCTGGCCGGGATCGTTGACGTCCGGCTGATCATGATAGGCGCGCAGCAGTTCGGCGGCGTCGATCAGGCAATCGGCGGGGGCGGGCTGGCCGGCTAAGGGGTGCGTCATGGGGATACTCCGTAAACGGGTTGCATGCGTGTTTAGCCGGTAATGGTACTGCCGTCGGATGACGAAAGACACCCGCGCCGCCAGAAAACGGTACGGACCATGGCTTCAGGCCAAGTTTCCCGCCCGAAGGCAGGCCTGGCGCATGCGCCAGCCGTTCATGATCGCTCCCGATCAATCAGCGTCTTGCCCGCGGATTTCCTGCACCAGCACCCAAGGCGCCACTACAACGGCCCAGAACTCCGCCTGGCGGCCATGCCAGACCAGGGCGTCTTCGGTATCAGCGGGGGCAAGCCGGCCTGAGGCGAGCCAGAACTCGATGGTCGCCTTGTCGTCCTGCGCCACGCATGCCGCCACCTCGACCAGGTCAAGCTCGCCCGCCACCTTGATCACCGAACCCCGGGCGAAGTGGCGCTCCAATTCCTTCCAGCCCAGCCTGCCGGTCTGGGCATTGAGTTGTTGCCTAATGTCCGCCTTCGCTTGCATGAAATCACTCCCAGTCATGATCCGCATTGGAACCGCCTCCCGGCCGCTGAGTCAATCCACAGGCGGAATACCCTATGTCTTTTTCCACGCTAAAATGTGGTTCAATTCGCCAGCCCACCCACATCAGGCAAGGAATAAAACGGATGCAAGAGTTGGCCGACCGATACGGCTTTGCCTTCCTCGGCGAGTCATGGTTACCGGAGGTATTGATTGTCATCATGACCATCGTGGCCGTGAACATCGGCGCCTACTACCTGCTTCGCCATGCCGAGAAGGCCGCTTCCAAGACCGCCAACATCTGGGACGACGCGCTCATCAACGCTGCCAAGAAGCCGTTGCGGCTGACCATCTGGCTGGTCGGCCTCACCGCCGCCGCCGACATCCTCGGCAAACACCTGGGCAGCCCCATCTTCGAACTGGTGCCACCGCTGCGCAACGTCGGCGTGGTGGCCAGTCTGGCCTGGTTCCTGGTCCTGCTGACCGGCAACGTGGCCGACAACATCGTCAATTCGAGGGAAGCGGCCAGCGGAGAAGTGGACCGCACCACGGTGGATGCCGTCGCCAAGCTGGCCAAGCTGACCATACTGGTCATCAGCGCCTTGATGATCATGCAGACCCTGGGCATCAGCATCGCCGGGATACTCGCCGCCGGCGGCATCGGCGGTATCGCCATCGGCTTTGCCGCCAAGGACATCCTGGCCAACTTCTTCGGCGGCCTGACCATCTACCTGGACCGGCCGTTCTCGGTCGGCGAATGGATCCGTTCGCCGGACAAGGACATCGAGGGCACGGTGGAGTACATCAGCTGGCGCCACACCCGGATCCGCCGCTTCAACAAGAATCCGGTCTATGTGCCGAATGCGCTGTTCACCACCATCGTGGTGGAGAACCCATCGCGCATGAGCAACCGACGCATCAAGGAGACCATCGGCATCCGTTACCAGGACATCGGCAAGATGGCCGCCATCGTCGCCGAGGTGAAGGCTATGCTGGAAAATCACCCTGAAATCGACAACGAACAGACCCTGATCGTGAACTTCAATGAGTTCGCCGATTCCTCGCTCAACTTCTTCATCTACACCTTCACCAAGACCATCCAGTGGGTGCGCTACCACGAGATCAAGCAGGACGTCCTGCTGCAGACGGCCGCCATCATCGAACGTCACGGCGCCGAGATCGCCTTTCCGACCCGGACCATCCACCTGGAAAACGAACCTGCCGGGGGTGCCGCTTGAACGTGGTGGACGGACTCAAGCGCCTGCGCCTGTTTGCCAAACTGCCTGTGGAAACCCTGGCCAGGCTGGCGCGCAGCACCCAGGTGATCCATCTGGAACGCAACGACTGGCTGTTCCGTTCCGGCGAGCCTGCACTCGGGTTTTACGGCATCGCCAAGGGCAAGGTGCTGCTGGGTTTTCCGGACAGCCCAAGCGGCAACTCGATCGGCAAGGCCCTCGCCGTCATCAACGAAGGCGAGATGTTCTGCGACGCCATCGCCTTCCTGCACTCGCCCTACCCGGTCAACGCCCAGGCCGGGGTAGCCAGCGACATCGTCCTGATCGAGCGGGAGGCAATCATCGAGATGATCACGGCCGACGAGGATTTCGCCCTCAAGATGTTCGGCCACATCAGCCGGGCCATGGAAAAACTGGTCTACGAGGTACGCGACCTCAAGCTCAGCTCGGCCAGCAAGCGGGTCGCCTGTTTCCTGCTCCATTACGCCCCCAAGATCACCAGCAACAGCTATGAATTCACCCTGCCGGTGCAGAAACAGGTGGTTGCTGCCCGCCTCAACATGTCGCCGGCCCATTTCTCCCGCGCCCTCAGGCAACTGGAACAGACCGGGGTGATCGAGGTGCGTGGCCGCAATATCGGCGTTCTCGACGCCAAGCATCTCAAGGAGTTGTCGAGTTGATTACAGTGACCTGGCAACGGCCTGGGCCGCGTACAGCCTCCGAGACCGGTGTTCGGTCCCCTTCGGCATGACCCGGCCGACCGACTTGGAGCAGGACCGGTTCAGCGCACTGAAGGAGCAATTGCGCCGGCGCGAGCACGAGATCGCGCTGCTGCGCGAAACCGCCCTCGCCGTCGGCAGCGAACTCGACCTCGACAAGGTCTTCGCCTTGATCGTCGACCGCGCCCGCGAACTGATCAGCGCGGAAACGGTGCTGTTGCCGCTGCTCAACCGCGACTGCGACGAATATACCTATCGCGCCGGTTCCGGGGCCAATGTCGACGAAATCGTCGGCGCCTCGCTGCCGCTCGACTTCGGCGTCTGCGGCTGGGTCTGGAAGCACAAGCGGCCCTGGTGGCGCGGCGTGTTGAGCGAGTTGTCCGAGCAGGAAAAGAACCTCTGGGAAAAGGATGCCGGCACCCTGTTGATGGTGCCGCTGGTCGGGCGCCAGCATTTCCTCGGCGGTATCGCCTGCATCAACAAGGCGGGCGGCGGCGAGTTCAGCGAAAACGACCTGCACCTGCTCGAACTGTTCGCCGGCCAGGTGGCGATCGCCATCGAGAACGCCATGGCGATGGAAAAGGTCGAACAGGCCCGGCGCGAGGCGGAAGAGGCGCAGGGCGAACTGCAGCGGGTCAACAAACGGCTCTCGGCGGTCAACCAGGAGCTGGAATACCTCTCGCTCTATGACAACCTCACCGGTCTGCCCAACCGTTCGCTGTTCCACGACCATGTCCGCAAGGAAATCAAGCAGCATGGCGAAGGTGATGGCGGCCTGGCCTTGCTTATCGCCGATATCGACCGTTTCCAGGATCTCAACGACACCCTGGGCCATGAGGCCGGCGATGAACTGCTGCGCATCGTGGCCCAACGATTCAGCAGCCGGCTCGGCCCGAACGACATCATCGGCCGCATGTCGGGCGACGAGTTCGCCGTCCTGTTGTTCGGCGTCGATGACCAGTCTGCCATGGCCTCGGCACGCAGCCTGCTCGACGCCCTGGACCAGACCATGGAACTGGCCGGTCATGAGGTGCTGGTGACGGCGGGCATCGGCGTCGCCCTGTTCCCGCAGCACGGCAACGACATCTCCACTCTGTTCAAGCATGCCGACGCGGCCATGCTCGCCGCCAAACGCGAAAAGAGCGGCGCCCATCTGTTCGACGAGCAGCACGATGCCGGCAATGCCGGCCGCTTTGCCCTGGTGCGCGAACTGCGCGCCGCTCTCGACAACGGCGAATTCGTCCTCCACTACCAGCCCAAGCTCGAACTGGCGACCAGCACCATCACCGGGGTCGAGGCCCTGGCACGCTGGTACCGCCAGGACGGTTCATACGTGCCGCCCGACATGTTCATCACGGCACTCGAACAAACCGGTCTGATCCAGCGCTTCACCTGGTGGGCGCTGGAAACCGCCATGCTTCAGCGCAACGCCTGGCTGAAGCAGCGCCTGGACCTGCGCATCGCCGTCAACGTGCCGATCAGCGTCATCACCGACCCGCGCTTCATCAGCGGCCTGGCCAGGCTGGTCGAGCGCTATTCGGCCCGCGGCGGCATCACCCTTGAAATCACCGAGAACATATTCTTTGGCGATTACGACCGCCTGAATGCCGTGCTCACCGAACTGCGCAGTTTCGACATCGAGTGTTCGATCGACGATTTCGGTACCGGCTATTCCTCCCTCGCCCGCCTGCGCCTGCTACCCGTGGCCGAGATCAAGATCGACCGCTCCTTCGTCATGGACATGCTACACAGCAATGACGATGCCGTGATCGTCAAGTCGACCATCGACCTGGGCCAGAACCTGGGCATCAAGGTGGTGGCCGAGGGCGTCGAGAATGTCCAGACCCTGCAGCAGCTCTACCGCCTGCGCTGCGATAGCGTGCAAGGTTACTACGTCGCCAAGGCGCTGCCGGTAGCCGAACTGGAGGCCTTTTTCGCCCAGTCGAAATGGACCGTCCAGCGGGCAGGCAAACCGGCCGCCACGACGGCGGCGGGCGATC
>JBAZLW010000147.1:0-6741 GCA_041650095.1 Hydrogenophilaceae bacterium
CCTCCAGGGCCTCCTGCTGCTGCATCCACTCGGTTTCCAGTTGTTCCAGGTCGCGGGTCAGGGTGGCCTGTTCGAACATCAGTTGCTTCAGTTCGTCCTTGCGCGCCTCGGCGTAGATCTCCGTGCCGGCCAGCAAGGCCTCGATCTCGGCCTTGCGCTTGTTGCCGCGGTCCATCTGTTCCTCCAGGCGGCGGATGCGCGCCTCGATCGGCTTCCTCTGGCCGGCCTGGCGCTGCCGGGCCTCGGCCTCGATGCGCTTCTGCTCCTTGCGGTCGACCACGGGCTCGGGTGTGGCGGGCGTTGCCGGTTTTGCCGGCTTGGCTTGCCTGGTCGGGCCGAGCTTGGTTTTGAACAGCCAATCGCGGTAGTCGTCGAGGTCGCCGTCGAAGGGTTGCAGGCCGCCGTCGGCGACGATCATGAACTCGTCGGTGGTGGCGCGCAACAGGTGGCGGTCGTGCGAGACCAGGATCAGGGTGCCCTCGAACTGGGCCAGAGCCACGGTGAGCGCCTCGCGGGTCTCCAGGTCGAGGTGGTTGGTCGGCTCGTCGAGCAGCAGCAGGTTGGGCTTTTGCCAGACGATCAGGGCCAGGGCCAGGCGCGCCTTCTCGCCGCCGGACAGCGGGGCAATGGCCGCGGTGGCCATCTCGCCGTTGAAGTTGAAGCCGCCGAGGAAGTTGCGCAGTTCCTGCTCGCGCGTGGTCGGCGACAGTTTGGCCAAATGCCACAAGGGCGACTGGTCGTGGCGCAGCATTTCCAGCTGGTGCTGGGCGAAATAGCCGATCGCCAGGCCCTTGCCGGCGACCAGCTTGCCGGCCAGCGGCGGCACGTCGCCGACCAGGGTCTTGATCAGGGTCGACTTGCCGGCGCCGTTGACGCCCAACAGGCCGATGCGCTGGCCGGCCTGGAGGTTGAGATCGATGCCGGACAGGATGGCCTTGTCGCCATAGCCCGCCGTCACGCCTTCCAGGACCAGGAGCGGGTTGGGCGCCCGCTCCGGCTCGCCGAACTCGAACGAGAACTCGGCGGCGGCATGGATGGGCGCCAGGTCTTCCATCCTGGCCAGCATCTTCATCCGGCTCTGGGCCTGCTTGGCCTTGCTCGCCTTGGCCTTGAAGCGGTCGATGAAGGATTGCAGGTGGGCGCGTTCGCGCGACTGCTTCGCGTAGGCGGCCTGGGACAGGGCCAGGTTGACCGCGCGCTGCTGCTCGAAGCTGGAATAGTTGCCGCCATAGCGCTTCAGCTTCCTGGCGTCGATGTGGACCACCACGTTGACCACGCCATCGAGGAAATCGCGGTCGTGCGAGATCACGATCAGGGTGCCGGCATAGCGCTTGAGCCAGTCCTCCAGCCAGAGGATGGCGTCGAGGTCGAGGTGGTTGGTCGGTTCGTCGAGCAGGAGAAGGTCGGATGGGCACATCAGCGCCTGGGCCAGGTTCAGGCGCATGCGCCAGCCGCCCGAGAAGCTGGCCACCGGCAGGCCCATCTGCTCGTTGGCAAAGCCCAGGCCGGTGAGCAGTTGCTCGGCGCGGGCGCGCACGGTGTAGGCGTCGGCATCCTGGAGCGCGCCGTGCAGCTCGCCGATGCGGTGGCCGTCGTGGGCCGACTCCGCCTCGGCCAGTTCGGCCTCCAGCCGGCGCAGGGTGGTGTCGCCGTCGATGGCGTAATCGAGCGCCGAGCGGTCCAGCGCCGGGGTCTCCTGGGCGACGTGGGCGATGCGCCAGGCGGCCGGAAAGTCGACGTCGCCGGCGTCGGCCTGCAGTTCCTTGCGCAGCAGGGCGAACAGGCTGGACTTGCCGCTGCCGTTGGCGCCGATCAGGCCGATCTTCTCGCCCGGGTTCAGGGTCAGGTCGGCGGCTTCGATGAGCGGCTTGGTGCCGCGGATGAGGGTGAGTTGGCTGAGGCGGATCATGGGGCGCGATTATCGCCCGAAACTGTTCGGGCGCCTGCGTCTGTCATCGCCTCTGTAGCATGTTGTTACAGTTTGCCTGACCGGCGCTGCTATAGAGAATGACATCCCGCGGCGATCGAGAGGTTGGTTCCCGGAAATGGGCTGGCCTTCCGGATGCGTCGACGGGCGTTACTCTAGCCATGGAGGTTGCCATGCTGCCGCTGCAAAGAATCCTGCTCGTTCTGCTGTTCCTGCTGGCGCCGGGTGCCGCAGCCCTGGCCGACGACTACGAGGACGCCCAGGCGATTACCCCGCCGCGGCTGAGTTATCTCGACGGCGATGTTTCCTTCCTGCGACCGGGTGCCGAGGATTGGCTCACGGCCCGGCAGAACATACCCATTGCCGTTGGCGACGAGCTCTATGCCGGGGAGGGGGCGAACTTCGAACTGCAGATCGATGCCCGTGCCTTCGTCCGCGGCGACGAGCGGACCCAGATCGCCCTGGTCAACCAGGAGTACAACTATATCCAGTTCAGGGTGACGACCGGCCGTGTCTCCCTGGACCTGAACCGGATCGATCCCGGCATGATCGTGGAAGTGGCCACGCCCGATGCCGTGTTCAGCATCGCCCATGAGGGCTACTACCGTCTGGACATCGATGGCGACACCCGTTTCATCACCCGCCGCGGCGGTCGGGCGACGGTGATTCCGGCCGGTGGCCGGGCCATGGACATTCTGGCGTCCGAGGAGATCGTCGTGCGCGGCGGCAACCCGGTCAGGGTGGAGAGCTATGTGGCGCCGGAACCAGACCGCTGGGACAACTGGAACTATGCCCGTAGCGACGACCTGCTCGATGCGGTCAGTGCCCGCTACCTGCCGCCAGGGGTGTACGGGGCCAACGAGCTTGACCATTACGGCAGCTGGCGCGTGGTGCCCGAATACGGCCCGATCTGGATACCCGACCGCGTCCCCAGCGGCTGGGCGCCATATAGCACCGGCTCCTGGGTCTGGGATCCCTATTACGAATGGACCTGGATAGACGACGCCCCCTGGGGCTGGGCGCCGTTCCATTACGGCCGCTGGCTGGCCATCGATGGCATCTGGTGCTGGGCGCCGGGGCCGGTGGTGCGGCGGCGGCCGGTCTACTCCCCGGCGCTGGTCGCCTTCTTCTGGGCTGGAGATGACATCGCCGTGCGGATCGGCATCGGTACCCCCGGCATGTACTGGGTGTCCCTGGGCTGGGGCGAGCCGGTCATACCGTGGTGGGGCAGGCCAGGCTTCCGTGGCAAGCCCCACTGGGGTGGCTGGCATGGGCCTCATATCGTAAACAATATCGTGATCCACGACCGGGCGGTGGTGAACCCGAACCATATCGTCTATCGGAACTCCAGATTGGCCAGGGCCGTGGCCTATGCCCCGCGCGATCAATTCGGCCGGCCCCATGAGCATGCCAGGGTGGCGGACAGGGTCGACATACGGGAAATGACCCGGCTACAGGGCGCATTCCCGGTACGACCCGGGCCGGAAAGCGTGGCAGTCGGAACCCGCAAGGGCATCCAGCCGCCGCGTGCTACCGAGGCCCGCCCGGTGGTAGGCACCCGTGCGCCACGTGCAACCTCCTTACCGTGGCGCACTGAAAGTCCCATGGTCAAGCCGGTAACGCCACCGCCGGTCCGGGTCATGCCTATCCCGAAACGCGAGGATTCCGGCATGCGTCGTCCCGAGTATGGCCAGCAGGGCACAGAGGAGCGGCCACGGCCACCGCAGCCGCCCAGGTACCGGGAAACAACGCAGCTGCAACAGACGACGCATCCTCCTCAGCCGGCGCAGGTCCGGGATGATTCCAGCCGCAGGCAACCCGAACCGCCGGTTCGCATGGAACGCCAGGCACCGCCGCCTCGGCAGCCCCCGTCTGTTCGGGAAACGCAGCAGACCGGGCAAACCCGCGAGATCAGACGCGACCGCGTCGAGCAGCCGGGCCAGGCGGTGCGCAGCCAGGAAGGCCCAGGGGATACGCAGCGGTCGCTGCCCGGCAAGCCGGCGAACCAGATGTACCGCCGCGGCAACCAGGAGCCGGATGGGCGGGACGACCGGCGGCCAGGACGTTGAAAGGGGGGCGTCGGCCCCCGTCGTTTCCCTGTTGCCTGGCTTGTTTTCTGGGTTCCACGGCCAGCCCATGCGGTATAGCTGCCTGGCGGAAGCCATCATGAGCACAGCGGACTTGCATATTTGCTGCGCAATTATCCCGGATAATGGCGCCATCGAATGCCGCGAGTCCTGCCGTGCGTCTGTCCATCCGCCACAAGCTCTTCCTGTCCCTGCTGGTCGCCACGACCCTGGTGGTGGCGATCATGTACGGCTTCATGCACTGGTCGTTCCAGCACGGCTTCGTCAGTTTCCTGGAAAGCCGTCAGCAGGCACGCGTCGAGCGCATGACCGAGCAGCTGGCCGATATCTACAGCGCGGAAGGCAGTTGGGACGGCCTGCTGCAGGACCGGGTGCGCTGGTGGCGCCTGATGGCGGATGGCCGCACCATGCATGGTCCCGGCATGGGCATGGGGCCGGGGCATGGCCCGGGTGGCGGGATGCGTGGGCCGGGTGGGCTGGAAGGCGGTCTGGTCTTGCTCGATGCCGATAAACATGTCCTGGCCGGCCGCGTCGCCGACCCCGGTAACCTGAACCTGAGCCCGATCCGGCAGGATGGCCGCATCGTCGGCTATGTCGGTCGCCCGCCCGGCCGGGCCTTGAGCGAACTGCTGGATGTCCGTTTCGCCGAGGCCCAGCGCCGGTCCTTCTTCCTGATCGCCCTGTTGGTGGGCGCTCTTGCGGTGGCTTTGTCCTGGCCGCTGGCCAATACCCTGGTGCGGCCTTTGCGCCGGATCACCGAAGCGACGCGGGAACTGGCGGCGGGGCGCTTCCAGGTACGGGTGCCGGCGAAGTCTGGCGACGAACTGGGCGACCTGGCGCGCGACTTCAACGATCTGGCGCAGGCCCTGGAACGGACCGAGTCGGCCCGCCGGCAATGGATGGCCGACATCTCGCACGAATTGCGTACGCCCATTTCCCTGTTGCGGGCGGAACTTGAGGCCATGCAGGACGGCGTGCGGCCCATGGAGCCGGCCGCCATCGGCTCGCTGCAGGCCGACGTCGAGCGGCTGAATCGGGTGGTCGAGGACCTGTACCAGCTATCCATGACCGATCTGGGCGCCATGAGTTATCGCAAGCGTCCGGTCGATCCGGTGGCCTTGCTCCAGGACGATGTCGAGGCCAGCGCGGGCGAGTTCGAGCGCAAGGGACTGACCCTGATGGTGCGGGATACCCTGGCCGACACCGTCATCCTGCATGCCGACCCGGACCGGTTGTCGCAGCTATTCCGAAACCTGTTGCAGAACAGCCTGCGCTATACCGATGCCGGTGGCCGTCTGGAGATCGTCGTCGGGCGGGCGGGCGGGATGTTGACCCTGGATTTCAACGACACCGCCCCTGCGGTGCCCGATGAGGCACTGACGCAGTTGTTCGAGCGTTTCTACCGGGTCGAGGCCTCGCGCAGCCGCGCCCTCGGCGGCGCCGGCCTCGGCCTGGCGATCTGTCGCAACATCGTCGAGGCGCACGGCGGCCGCATCGAGGCCCGGCCGTCGCCGCTGGGCGGCCTGTGCATCCACGTAGAGCTACCCTTGGCGTCATGACTTCGAACCGCATCCTGATCGTCGAGGACGAGGAAAAACTGGCCCGCCTGCTCGCCGACTATCTGGTCGCCGCCGGCTATGCTGCCGACTGCCTGGGCGACGGCAGCGAGGTGGCGCCCTGGGTGAAAACGCACGCCCCCGACCTGGTCATCCTGGACCTCATGCTGCCCGGCCGGGACGGTCTGGAGGTGTGCCGTGAGCTGCGCACTTTCAGCACCGTGCCGATCATCATGGCGACGGCGCGGGCGGAGGAGATCGACCGCCTGCTCGGCCTGGAACTGGGTGCCGACGACTACATCTGCAAGCCGTACAGCCCGCGCGAGGTGGTGGCCCGGGTCAAGGCCGTGTTGCGGCGCATGCAGCCGGTTCCGGCCGGGGCACTGGCGGCTGAGGGGCTGAGTCTAGACGAAGCCAGTTTTCGTGTTCGCTCGGAGACCGGCGAAGTGGAACTGACTGCCGTGGAATTCCACTTGTTCGCCACCCTGTATCGCGAGCCGGGGCGCATCTTCTCGCGCGGCCAGTTGATGGACCACATCTACACCGATCAGCGCATCGTCTCCGACCGCACCATCGACAGCCACATCAAGAAACTGCGCAAGAAGCTCGCCGAGGTCAGCCCGGATGCGGAACTGATCCACTCGGTCTACGGCGCCGGCTACCGCTACGAGCCGGTCTGAACCGGTACAACTTCCTCATTTGTTGCACGATTTCTGCCGAGTTTCTGCACGGTTGCTCCCTAAGCTGTGAATCAAGGACGCTATGAAGTCCTTCCACCCAGATCCGCTGAAGGAGCACATCATGAAAAAGACACTGATCGCACTGGCAATGCTGCTTGCCATCCCCGCCATTCCCGTCGCCATGGCCGGCATGGGCGGCGGTCCCGGCCAAGGCATGCGGGGCGGCCCCAATGTGGAATATATGGCCCGCGTACTCGACCTGACCCCCGAGCAGCAGGACAAGATGAAGGCCCTGTTCGCCGAGAAGGCCAAGCAGCGTACCGAAATGCGCGCCACCATGCAGGCCGACATGCAGGCCAGGATGAAGACCATCCTGACCAAGGAGCAGATCGCCAAGATGACCGAGCTGCGGCAATTTCGCCATGGCGGCCAGGGCGCCGGCATGGGTGGTCGTGGATCGGGCATGGGCCCCGGCGCGGCGACCGGAAACT
>JBAZLW010000148.1:0-6674 GCA_041650095.1 Hydrogenophilaceae bacterium
TGTGTTCGGCTACCCCGGCGGGGCGGTGCTCAACATCTACGACGAAATTTACAAGCAGGACAAGTTCCAGCACATCCTGGTACGCCACGAACAGGCCGCCGTGCACGCGGCCGATGCCTATGCCCGCTCCACCGGCAAGGTCGGCGTCGCCCTGGTGACTTCGGGTCCCGGTGCCACCAACGCGGTGACCGGTATCGCCACCGCCTACATGGACTCGATCCCGATGGTGGTGGTCACCGGCCAGGTGCCCACGCCGGCGATCGGCATGGATGCCTTCCAGGAGGTCGACACGGTCGGCATCACCCGGCCCTGCGTCAAGCACAACTTCCTGGTCAAGGATGTCAAGGAACTGGCCGTAACGATGAAGAAGGCCTTCTTCATCGCCGCGACTGGCCGGCCCGGCCCGGTGGTGGTTGACATCCCCAAGGACGTCACCCAGCACATGTGTGCCTTCCATTACCCGGACAGCATCAGCATGCGGTCCTACAACCCGACCTCGAAGGGGCACTCCGGCCAGATCAAGCGCGCCGTGCAGATGCTGCTCGAGGCCAAGCGGCCGGTGATCTACGCCGGCGGCGGGGTGATCCTGGGCGATGCTGCCGAACAACTGATCGAACTGGCCCGCCACCTTGGCTTCCCGGTCACCAACACCCTGATGGGCCTGGGCGGCTACCCGTCGCCCGACCCGCTGTTCCTGGGCATGCTGGGCATGCACGGCACCATCGAGGCCAACATGGCCATGCAGCACTGCGACGTGCTGCTGGCGGTGGGCGCCCGTTTCGACGACCGGGTGATCGGCAATCCCAAGCACTTCCAGAAGGAAGCGCGCAAGATCATCCACATCGACGTCGACCCGTCCTCCATCTCCAAGCGGGTCAAGGTCGACGTGCCCATCGTCGGCAACGTCGGCCAGGTTCTGGCCGAGCTGACCAAGCTGGCCCAGGCCGCAGGTCATGGTCCCGACCAGGAGGCCATCAAGGCCTGGTTGGCCCAGATCGAGCTGTGGCGCTCGCAGGACTGCCTGAAGTACGACCGCGAGTCGGCCGTGATCAAGCCCCAGTTCGTCATTGAGAAGCTCTACGAAGTCACCGGCGGTGACGCCTACGTGACCTCCGACGTCGGCCAGCACCAGATGTGGGCGGCGCAGTACTACATGTTCGCCAAGCCGCGGCGCTGGATCAACTCCGGCGGCCTCGGCACCATGGGCTTCGGCCTGCCCGCCGCGATGGGCGTCCAGATGGCCCATCCGGGCGCCCCGGTGGCCTGCGTCACCGGCGAGGGCAGCATCCAGATGAACATCCAGGAGCTGGCCACCTGCAAGCAGAGCAACCTGCCGATCAAGATCATCCTGCTCAACAACGGCTATCTCGGCATGGTGCGGCAGTGGCAGGAGTTCTTCTACGAGGAACGCTATTCCGAGTCCTACGTCGCCTCGCTGCCCGATTTCGTCAAACTGGCCGAGGCCTACGGCCACGTTGGCATGAAGATCGAGCGGCCGGAGGACGTCGAGCCGGCTTTGCGCAAGGCCTTCGGCGAGTACAAGGACCAGCTGGTGTTCCTCAACTTCATTACCGACCCGCGCGAGAACGTCTACCCGATGATCCCGGCTGGCAAGGGCCTCTCGGAGATGATCCTGATATGAGACACATCATTTCCCTGATGATGGAGAATGAGGCGGGCGCCCTGTCGCGCGTGGCCGGCCTGTTCTCCGCGCGCGGCTACAACATCGAGTCGCTCAACGTCGCCCCCACCGAGGACGCCAGCCTGTCGCGCATGACCATCGTCACCCGCGGCTCCGACGAGGTGATCGAGCAGATCACCAAGCAGCTCAACAAGCTGATCGATATCGTCAAGGTGCAGGACCTGTCGGACGGCGGCCACATCGAGCGCGAGCTGATGCTGGTCAAGGTCAAGGCCACCGGCGAGTACCGCGAGGAGATGAAACGCATGGCCGACATCTTCCGCGGCCGCATCATCGACGTCGCGGACAAGACCTACACCATCGAGCTGACCGGCACCGGCGCCAAGCTGGACGGTTTCCTGGAAGCGCTCGACCCGGCCGCCATCATGGAGACCGTGCGCACCGGCGCCTCCGGCATCGGCCGCGGCGACCGGGTATTGAAGATTTGAATTTATAGCGATCAGCGCTCAGCGGTCAGCGGTCAGCAAAACCCATTGCCGAACGTTGCAGCTGAAAACTGATGGCTGACAGCTGACAGCTAAACAAGAAAGGAATCACCATGCAGGTTTATTACGACAAGGACTGTGACCTCTCCCTGATCAAGAAGAAGAAGGTCACCATCGTCGGCTACGGCTCCCAGGGCCACGCCCATGCCAACAACCTGAAGGAATCCGGGGTCAAGGTCACGGTCGCCCTGCGCAAGGACGGCGCCTCCTGGAACAAGGCCAAGAAGGCCGGCCTGACGGTCAAGGAAGTCGCCGCCGCGGTCAAGGACGCCGATCTGGTCATGATGCTGATCCCCGACGAGATGCAGCCCGAGTCCTACAAGCGCGACATCGAACCGAACATCAAGAAGGGCGCCGCCCTGGCCTTCGCCCACGGCTTCTCGATCCATTACAACCAGATCGTGCCGCGTGCCGATCTGGACGTGATCATGATCGCTCCCAAGGCCCCTGGCCACACCGTGCGCTCCGAGTTCGTCAAGGGCGGCGGCATCCCCGACCTGATCGCCGTCTACCAGGACGCCTCCGGCAAGGCCAAGGACATGGCCCTGTCCTACGCCTCCGCCATCGGCGGCGGCCGCACCGGCATCATCGAGACCACCTTCAAGGACGAGACCGAGACCGACCTGTTCGGCGAGCAGGCCGTGCTCTGCGGCGGCGCCGTCGAGCTGGTGAAGATGGGCTTCGAGACCCTGACCGAGGCCGGCTATGCCCCCGAGATGGCCTACTTCGAGTGCCTGCACGAGCTGAAGCTGATCGTCGACCTGATGTACGAGGGCGGCATCGCCAACATGAACTACTCGATCTCCAACAACGCGGAGTACGGCGAGTACGTCACCGGCCAGCGCGTCATCAACGAGGAATCGCGCTACGCCATGCGCGAGGCCCTGGAGAACATCCGCAACGGCAATTACGCCAAGCGCTTCATCCTGGAAGGCCGCTCCAACTACCCCGAGATGACCGCCCGCCGCCGCCTCAATGCCGAGCACCCGATCGAGGTGGTGGGCGAGAAGCTGCGCGGCATGATGCCCTGGATCAAGGCCAACCAGCTGGTCGACAAGTCTAAAAACTAGTGACAAGTGACGAGTGACAAAGTGACAGGGTAGCCCCCGGTCCTTTGTCACCCTGTCACTTTGTCACCCTGTCACTGAATCTATGTGCATCGGCATCTGCCCCCCCGCCAAGGCCGCATGGCCTCATCCCCTCATCGCTCGTGAAGGCTGGCCGTTCCTGGCCGGGGCCTTCGTTCTGGCGTTGCTGGCCACCTATTTCTCCGGTCCGGTCACGACGACCCTGGGCTGGATCGTGTTTGCCTTCGTGCTGCAGTTCTTCCGTGATCCGGCGCGTCGAGTTCCCTGCGGCGACAACCTGGTCCTGGTGCCGGCCGACGGCCGCGTCATCGTGGTCGAGAAGGCCGAGGACCCCTGGCTGAAGCGCGAGGCGCTCAAGATCAGCGTGTTCATGAACGTGTTCAACGTCCATTCCAACCGCGCTCCGGTCGACGGCGAGGTACTTGAACGCTGGTACACCCCGGGCAAGTTCATCAACGCCGACTTCGACAAGGCCTCGACCGAGAACGAGCGCAACGCCCTGCACATCCGCACCGCGGATGGCCAGGATGTCACCTGCGTCCAGATCGCCGGCCTGGTCGCCCGCCGCATCCTCTGCTACGTCGAACCGGGTGCCAGCCTGACCCGCGGCCAGCGCTACGGCTTCATCCGCTTCGGCTCCCGGGTCGACGTCTACCTGCCGGTCACCGCGACCCCCAGGGTGGCGTTGGGCGACAAGGTGAAGGCCTCCCAGGACGTGCTGGCTGAGCTGGCCAAGGCATGAGCGAAGAGAAGGTCCAGCCCGCCACCCAGCCGCATCAGGGCCGCTTCATGCGGCGCGGCATCTACCTGTTGCCCAACCTGTTGACCACCGGCGCCCTGTTCGCCGGTTTCTATGCCATCGTCCAGGCCATGAACGGCCGCTTCGACTACGCGGCGGCGGCCATCTTCATTGCCATGGTGCTGGACGGCCTCGACGGCAGGGTGGCACGCATGACCCGCACCCAGAGCGCCTTCGGCGCCGAATACGACTCCCTGTCCGACATGGTCTCGTTCGGGGTCGCGCCGGCCCTGGTGATGTACAGCTTTGCCCTCAAGGGCATGGGCAAGCTGGGCTGGATCGCCGCCTTCATCTATTGCGCCGGTGCCGCCCTGCGCCTGGCCCGCTTCAATACCCTGCTGGAAGTCCAGGACAAGCGCTGGTTCCAGGGCCTGCCCAGCCCGGCCGCCGCCTCGCTGGTCGCCGGCATGGTCTGGGTCGCGGTGGACAACCACTTCAAGGGTGCCGACCTGCGCTGGGCGGCCTGGGCCCTGACCGTGTTCGCCGGCCTCACCATGGTCAGCAACCTGCGTTTCTACAGCGGCAAGGATATCAACCTGCGCAAGAGCGTGCCGTTCATGTTTATCGTCCTGGTGGCGCTGTCCTTCACCCTGATCTCGGTCGATCCGCCCATCGTGCTGTTCATGCTCTTCCTCGGCTATGGCCTGTCGGGTTATATCTACGGTCTGCTCTGCCTGTATCGGCGTAGACGCGACCAGGGCTTGCCCAAGCAGGAATAGCCGGTTTATAGTCGAGGCCATGAACACGGTTTCCTACACCTTCTCGTTCTTCTCCCTGGTCCGTCTGGCGACCCGGCTGCTGCTGCCCTGCGCGGGCACACGATAACTCCTCCCCCTTAGAAGTACCCCTGTCCGACGGACCCGGTCCGTTCGATTAGTTATGAATACCGCTATTGGAGTACGCCATGAATGACCGCTTGATCATATTCGACACCACGCTTCGGGACGGCGAGCAGAGCCCCGGCGCCGCCATGACCAAGGATGAGAAGATCCGCATCGCCCGCCAGCTCGAACGGCTGGGCGTGGACGTGATCGAGGCCGGCTTCGCCGCCGCCAGTCCGGGCGATGCCGACGCCATCAAGGCCATCGCCCAGATCGTCCAGAATTCCACCGTCTGCTCGCTGGCGCGTGCCAACGAGAAGGACGTGCGCGCCGCCGGCGAGGCGATCAGGCCGGCTAAACACGGTCGCATCCACACCTTCATCGCCACCTCGCCGATCCACATGGAGAAGAAGTTGCGCATGTCGCCGGACGAGGTGGTCGAGCGTGCCGTCGCGGCGGTCAAGCTGGCACGGGAATACACCGACGACGTCGAGTTCTCGGCCGAGGATGCGGTGCGTTCCGAGATCGATTTCCTGGTGCGCATCTTCGACGCCGTCATCCAGGCCGGCGCGACCACCCTGAACGTGCCTGATACCGTCGGCTACAGCATCCCGGTGTTGTGGGGCGAGCGGTTCAAGGAACTGATCGCGCGGGTACCGAACAGCGACCAGGTGGTCTGGTCGACGCACTGCCACAACGACCTCGGCATGGCCTCGGCCAACTCCCTGGCCGCAGTGATGAACGGCGCCCGCCAGGTCGAGTGCACCATCAACGGCCTCGGCGAACGGGCCGGGAATGCGTCATTGGAAGAGATCGTCATGGCGGTGAAGACCCGGCGCGACGTCTTCGCCTGCGACAGCCGGGTCGACACCAGCCAGATCGTGCCGACCTCCAAGCTGGTCTCCACCATCACCGGCTACCCGGTGCAGCCGAACAAGGCCATCGTCGGCGCCAATGCCTTCGCGCACGAGTCCGGCATCCACCAGGACGGCGTGCTCAAGCACCGCGAGACCTACGAGATCATGCGCGCCGAGGACGTCGGCTGGTCGCACAACAAGCTCACCCTGGGAAAACTGTCCGGCCGCAATGCCTTCCGCACCCGCCTGGTCGAGTTGGGCATCGTGCTGGACAGCGAGGAGGCCCTCAACGCCGCCTTCGCCCGCTTCAAGGACCTGGCCGACAAGAAGCGCGAGATCTTCGACGAGGACCTCCAGGCCCTGGTCTCGGATGAAATCGGCGTCGATACCTGCGACCGGTTCAAGCTGGTGTCCATGAAGGTCTGCTCGGAGACCGGCGAGACGCCGCATGCCTTCCTGGTCCTCGCCGACGGCGGCATGGAGATCAGTGCCGACGAGATGGGCGGCGGCCCGGTGGATGCGTCGTTCCGGGCCATCGAAAAGATGGTGGGCAGCGGCTCGTCGCTGTTGCTCTATTCGGTCAACAACATCACCACCGGCACCGATGCCCAGGGCGAGGTCACCGTGCGCCTGAGCCGCAACGGCCGGGTGGTCAACGGCCAGGGCGCCGATACCGACATCGTCATCGCCTCGGTGAAGTCCTACCTCAACGCGCTGAACAAGCTGTACGGCGCCGAAGAGCGGGCGCACCCGCAGGTCTGACCATGGGCGCGGCCTCGGCCGCGCCGGCGAGATAAAAAAACGGGCAGCCTGGGCTGCCCGTTTTCATTGCTGCAGTCCTGCCTTATTTCGGCGACTGGCCGGCGTAGTGCTCGGCAATGGCCTGGATGTCGGCGTCGGACAGCGGCGCGCCCATGGCGTG
>JBAZLW010000149.1:0-6665 GCA_041650095.1 Hydrogenophilaceae bacterium
TCTCGGCGTGCTCGACCTCAAACGCGGCCATCCCGAGTCAGCACTCGACAACCTGCTCAAGGCCGGGGTCATGGAACCCCGCTACGCCCGCGTCCACGTCTACACCGCCGTCGCCTACTGGCAACTGGGCGATCGCAAGCAGGCCCGAGAGGAACTGGATCGCGCCGGCCAACTCGACGACAAGGATCCGCTGCCCCACTTCATGGCCGCGATGATGGCCTCCGACCTGCTGCAACCGGCCGACGCGGTCGATGCCGCGCGCCAGGCGATGGCCCGGCTGCCCTATCTGAAATCGCTCAACCAACTCGCCAACGACCAGCAGGGCAGCGCCAACCTGGGCCAGTCCTTCGCCTTCATGGGCATGGAAGACTGGGCCCGGGCCTACGCCCAGGCCTCGTATTCGCCGTTCTGGGCCGGCAGCCACCTGTTTCTGGCCGACCGCTACCAAGGCCTGTATACCAAGAACTCGGAACTGTTCCAGGGCTTGATCGCCGACCCGACCGTGTTCGGCGCCGGCAACCGGTTCAAGAGTCTGGTCCAGGGCCCGGCTACCAACCTGGACCTGTCCCTGCGCTACACGAGGTCGGACAACATCGACGGCTTCAGTCCGCAGGTCCAGTTCAGCGGCTACCGCGCCGAGGACACGCCCAAGGCCTGGTACCTGGCCTACGAGAAGGTCGACTGGGACCGCTTCGACCGGCCCTACGGCCGCGACACCGTCACCGCCGCGTTCGGCATTAAGCCCAGGTACGACATCGGGGTGTTCGCATTCGCCGACGCGACCCGGCAGGACAGCGAACCGGCCGATGGCTTCTATGACCTCACCGACCAACTCGATACGCGCCGGCTCGATATCGGCGCCAACTACAAGCTGAATCCGGCTTCCCAAGTCTGGCTGAAGGCCGGCCTGTTCACCTCGGACGAGAGCGCGAGCGGCCTGCTGTTTGCCGACGACGTGTCCCTGGGCACTGAGGTCAGGCTGCCCGAGTTCGGATTCCGGCACACCTTCGAACACGCCGAGGCCCACCAGATCTCCTGGGGTGTCGACCTGGCCCGGCGTGCAATCGACTCCCGGCAAGACACGGTCAGCTGCTTCCTGGGCACCTGTCTGGAAAGCCTGGAACGCTTCGACTTGAGCGAGCGTTCGCTAGATCTCTACGTCTCGGACGCCTACAAGGTCTCGCCCAAGCTCACCGTACAGGGCGACCTGGTCTTCCAGGACCAGCGCCGGCGGCGCGATTACCGGAACTATGACGGTGTTTCACCCGACCCCGTCTATGCCTTCCTCGACGAGAACTACGACCACGACCAGATCAGCCCACGCCTCGGCGCGGTATGGCACCCGACCGACGATGCCTGGATCCGTCTGGCCTGGCAAAGATGGCTGCGCCCGTCCGGCATGAGCGCGCTCGGTCCGGTCGCCACCGCCGGCATCCCGCTCGACGACCGGCTAGTCATGCGAGGCGGCGAATTGGACCGCATCCGCCTTCAGGGCGAGTGGCAGGCCGCGCCGAGCACATTCCTGACCGGCTTCCTGGACCGCAAGAAGATCAACAACCACCGCCTGCCCGCCCTGCCCTTCGCGATCACCGAGTTGGAGGGCCTCGACAAACTGCGGCCGCGCGACTACGGCCAACTGATGCGCGAGGACCTGTACGAGTTCTTCGACGTGCCCGACTATGAGGGCGGCACCGTCCGCCAGGCCGGCCTGGCAGTGAACCACATGCTCGGCCGGGAATGGGGCGTCATGGCGCGCTACCAGTACACCAAATCGAAGAGCCTGCTTTACAGCGGCTGGCAGGTGCCCTACCTAGCCCGCCACACCGCGGCGGTGGGCGCGACTTGGATACGCCCGAACGGCTGGTACCTGGCCGGCCGGCTCGTCTACCGCAGCAAGCGGTATGCCGATGAGGCCAATACCCAGGAATTGAGCGCCGGCTTCTCGGGCGACCTCGACGTGTTCTGGCAATCGCCGGACAAGCACTGGCTGCTGCGCTTCTCGGCCAACGACCTGTTCGACGAAAACCTCGACAGCCAGTACACGGCGGAACTGAACTACCGATTCTGAGACACTGCCGGTAACTCAGCCAAAGAGTCTCAGGCCTCCCGGGCGATGTGTGTGAACAGATCCTCCGGTCGCCGGCCCTCCTGGCGCCGTTCCAGGCCGCTGCGGGTGTCGAGCATGACCGGGATGTGATAGATGCGGCGGCACATCCTGCGCCGGTCATTGTCCTCGCGTTGGTAGAATTCGCGCCGCTGCTCTTCCTCTGCAGCAATATGGCCGCCGACCTGGGTCGATGTGCCACGCATACCGTCGCCCACCCGCCGGATCGGGCTGACGGCGGCCTTGGCAGTCACCTCGGTCGCATCGACGACCGCAGGAGCGCTTGGTATGGTGTCGTTCGGAAAGCGCATAGCACATAACAATCATGAGGTTACGGTCTGATTATGGCTGGCCGGGCGGATTCAGCAAATAGGTCGGTTTGATACCGTCCACGGCGAGCCGGTTCCCGGTCAGCACGCCCGGCACCAGCGCCGAGTCGATGCCGAACCAGGTTGCGCCGACGATGTCGGTATCCAGCTGGTCGCCAATCATCACCACGTTGCGGCTGCCGGCCAGGCGCACCGCCGCCTCGAACAGCCCCGGATACGGTTTGCCCAGGCGGATGAAAACCATACCCTGTCGGCCCGAATAGCGTTGTCGCAGCGCCGCTTCGAGCATCACCGCGACGGCCCCCGAAGTGATGCCGCAACCCCGGCCGGTGGGATAGACTAGGTCCGGGTTGGGCAGGATCATCGGCACCTCGAGTCCGGCGTCGAACTTGTCGATCAGCGCACTCAGCACCTCGTCGACCGTTTCCACGAACGGGAAGCCGGCCTGGTCGGCCAGCACCAGACAGTCGAAGTCGTCGCCTGCCTCCACGACGATGCCGCCGGCCAGCTCGGCATAACGCTGGCTGTCTTCCGGCCCGAGCACCCGGATCCGCTTGCCGACCAGGCCATGGGCGGCGAAACAAGGCTTCAGCAGCATGCCCGAACTGAGGATGCGCTCGGCCGGGATCGCCAGGCCGAAACCCTGGTAACGCCGGGCCGCCGACTCGGGCAGACGGGCGGCGGTGTTGCTGGCCAGCCAGTAGGGCTTGCCGCGCCGGTTCAATTCGTCGATCCAGGCCGCCGCGCCCGGCAACGCCCCGGCCAGATCGACCAGCACGCCATAGGCGTCGAGCAGGATGGCATCGTAACGCTCGATCAGTTCGATAAAGGTCGTTTCGATAGGCTGGGCCATGAGTCTGGGGGTTGTCTTGTCGGCGGGCTATGTTATAGCCTGAAACGCATGATGTCCCGAAACCGACCCCTATACCCCTTGTTGCCGGTGCTGGCCTTTTGCCTGACGGCCCTCCAAGCCAGCGCGGAGCCACCTGCCACGGCCACCCCAGCCATACTCGCGCCAGAGGCGGGCATGGCCAACGTCGCGACCACCCCCACACCCTTCCAGACCTGGCTTGAGGACTTCCGCAAGCAGGCGGCAGCCGAGGGCATCTCGCAGGCCACGCTGGATGCCGCCCTGACCGGGCTGCAGCCCCTGGACACGGTGCTGGAATCCGACCGTCGGCAACCGGAGTTTCTGGATACCTTCCTGGACTACCTGAACAAGCGGGTCAGCGACCGGCGCCTGGAGCTGGGCAAGGAGGCACTCGAGCAGCAGGCCGAGCAACTGGCAGAGGTCGAGCGGCGTTATGGCATCCCGGCCCGCTACCTGGCGGCGTTCTGGGGCCTGGAAACCAACTATGGCAGCCACCTGGGCGATACCCCGGTCATCGCGGCCATGGCCACCCTGGCCTACGATGCGCGCCGGCCGGAATTCTTCCGTAGGCAGCTGCTCGATGCCCTGCGCATCATCGACCGCGGTGAGGTCGGCACCGCCGATCTGATCGGCTCCTGGGCAGGTGCGATCGGGCACATGCAGTTCATCCCGTCCACCTACCTGGCCTATGCCGTAGACGGCGACGGCGATGGCCGCATCGACCTGCGCAACTCCTTTCCGGATGCCCTGCACTCCGCCGCCAATTACCTCAAGCAGGCCGGCTGGCGGGTGGACGAAGGCTGGGGCATGGAAGTCCGGCTGCCGGAGGGGTTTGACCTTGCCCAGACCGGCCTGGATCGCCAGAAACCGCTCAACAACTGGTCCCTGCTCGGAGTGCGGCAACCCGACGGCACGCCCCTGCCGGACAGCTTCCAGCTTGCCTCGCTGATCCTGCCACAGGGCTTTGAAGGCCCGGCCTTCCTGGTCACCAACAATTTCCGCACCATCCTGCGCTGGAACCGTTCGGTCAACTATGCCATCGCAGTTGGCCACCTGGCTGATCGCCTGATCGGCGGAGCGCCGCTCAGCACCGGACTCCAGGTCGATAATCGCCGCTTGAGCCGCGAGCAAATGGAAACCCTGCAACTACACCTCGCCGCACTCGGCTACGACCCCGGCCCGGCCGACGGCGTACCCGGGGCCCGCACCCGCGCGGCCATCCGGGCCTTCCAGATGGCGGCAGGCCTGCCTGCGGACGGCTACCCGTCGGTCAGCCTGCTGGAGCGCCTGCAAAGTACCGTGCTGCAACAGGCGCAACCCACACCCGGCAGCACCTTGCCGGCACGGGCGGCCGGTCCGGCATGAATCCGAGCGAATTCAACTGCTGGCGCTGCGGCGCCAACCTCGGCGAGGTGCCTCTGCCCTACGGCCGCCGCAGCGAATGTCCGGCCTGCCACGCCGAACTTCACGCCTGCCGGATGTGCCGCCACTATGCACCGGGCAAGGCCAAGCAGTGCATGGAACCGGCCGCGGAGGACGTGAAAGACAAGGCGCGCGGCAATTTCTGCGACTGGTTCCAGCCTGGCCAGGCCGGTACGCCCCAAGCTGCGATCACACCTGACCGCACTGCGCTGGAGGCCTTGTTTGACGGCAGCCCGGCCGCCAACAAGGAGGATGCCCGCAAGGCACTGGATGACCTATTTGGCAGCTAAAATGCCAATATGAGTAAAAATACATATACAGAACAACGCGTTACAAGCTAACCATCAGTTTTCATAATAATGGTTATTGGCTTATCATCATCCACT
Organism: Hydrogenophilaceae bacterium; assembly: GCA_041650095.1. Classification (GTDB taxonomy): domain Bacteria; phylum Pseudomonadota; class Gammaproteobacteria; order Burkholderiales; family Thiobacillaceae; genus Parasulfuritortus. The sequence continues at coordinate 5,113 of JBAZLW010000149.1, forward strand.
TGTCGATTTACCCCCCGTATTTATAAGGATGGAGAAGACCTATGGCACATGTAGTTATCATTGGAGCCAGCACTGGCGGCCTGCCTGCCGCCTATGACATCAAAGCCGAACTGGGCGCTGCCCACAAGGTCACGGTAGTCTCGGCCGGCCCCAACTTTCATTTCGTCCCATCCAATCCGTGGGTAGCGGTAGGCTGGCGGACCAAGGAGGACATCAGCTTCCCCCTGGAAGAGCCTCTGAAGAAGAAGGGCATCGACTTCATCGCCCAGATGGTCACCGAACTCAAGCCCGACAACAACCAGATCGTCCTCAAGGACGGCACCACACTCGACTATGACTACCTGGTCATCGCCACCGGCCCCAAGCTGGCCTTCGAGGAAGTCGAAGGTCTGGGGCCCAAGGGCCACACCGTCTCGGTCTGCACGGTTGACCACGCTGTAGAGGCGCACGGAAAATGGCAGGAATTCGTCGCCGATCCCGGCCCCATCGTGGTCGGTGCTGCCGCCGGCGCGTCCTGCTTCGGCCCGGCCTATGAATTCGCCATGATCATGGACACCGACCTGCGCCGCCGCCGCATTCGCGACAAGGTGCCGATGACCTATGTCACCTCCGAACCCTATATCGGCCACCTCGGCCTGGGTGGCGTGGGCGATTCCAAGGGTTTGCTGGAAGGCGAGATGCGCCAGCGCCACATCAAGTGGATCTGCAACGCCAAGGTCACCAAGGTCGAGGCCGGCAAGATGTTCGTCACCGAACACAACGACAAGGGCGAGGCGGTCAAGGAACACGAACTGCCGTTCAAGTACTCCATGATCCTGCCCGCCTTCAAGGGCGTCGACCCGGTCGCCGCGGTCGGCGAGGCCCTGGTCAACCCGCGCGGCTTCGTCAAGGTCGACCAGTACCAGCGCAACCCGAAGTGGAACAACATCTACTCGGTCGGCGTCTGCATCGCCATCCCGCCGGTCGAGGCCACCCCGGTGCCGACCGGCACCCCGAAGACCGGCTACATGATCGAGTCCATGGTCACCGCCACCGCCCACAACATCAATCACGCCATCAAGGGCGAGCAACCGGAAAAGGTCGCCACTTGGAACGCCTTCTGCCTGGCCGACATGGGCGACACCGGCGCCGCCTTCATCGCCCTGCCGCAGATCCCGCCGCGCAACGTGACCTGGGCCAAGCAGGGCAAGTGGGTGCACTGGGCCAAGGCCGCCTTCGAGAAATACTTCATCTGGAACATGAAGCGGGGCAGCACCGAGCCCCTGTTCCAGAAACTGGCCCTGAAGATCATGGGGGTCGGCCGGCTGAAGTAATCTGCTTCCGTCCGCCAGAACAGCCCGGCCCCAGGCCGGGTTTTTTCATTCTCCGAGGGCCAGCAGGCTCTCTGTGGCGATCTCCCGCACCACGTCGTCCTCGTCCTGCAGGCAGTGGGTCAGATAGGCCCTGGCCTCGGCAGATCGGGTCAGGCTGAGGTAATGACAGGCATCGGCCCGGACGCGGGCATCACCATGAACGGTCAGTTCGCCGAACCGGCCAACCAGCGCCAGCATGGC
>JBAZLW010000150.1:0-6631 GCA_041650095.1 Hydrogenophilaceae bacterium
CTGATCGCCTTCATCGTCATGCGCGGCCAGGGCATCAACGCCAACATCATGTCCCTGGGCGGCATCGCCATCGCCATCGGCGCCATGGTCGACGCCGCCGTGGTGATGATCGAGAACATGCACAAGCACCTGGAGGCCTGGTGGCATGAGCATGACAACAAGCCAGACTATTTTGCCATCGCCGGCGAGGCCGCCACCGAGGTCGGCCCGGCCCTGTTCTTCTCCCTGCTGATCATCACCGTCAGCTTCCTGCCGGTGTTCACCCTGGAGGCCCAGGAAGGCCGGCTGTTCGCGCCCCTGGCCTACACCAAGTCCTACGCCATGGCGGCGGCGGCCGGCCTGTCGGTGACCCTGATCCCGGTCCTGATGGGCTGGTTCATCCGCGGCCATATCGCCGACGAGACCCGCAATCCGCTCAGCCGCCTGCTGATCGGGCTCTACAAACCGCTCATCGAGGGCGCCCTGCGGCGGCCGCGCAGCGTGCTGGCGATTGCCCTGGTCCTGCTGGCGGCGACCTGGTATCCGGTCCACAAGGTCGGCTCGGAATTCATCCCGCCCCTCGACGAGGGCGATCTGCTCTACATGCCGACCACCCTGCCCGGCCTGTCGCCCGGCAAGGCGGCCGAGCTGTTGCAACTATCCGACCGGATGATCAAGACGGTGCCGGAGGTGAAGACCGTGTTCGGCAAGATCGGCCGTGCCGAGACCGCCACCGACCCGGCCCCGCTGACCATGATCGAAACCACCATCCAGCTCAAGGACCCTGCCGAATGGCGGCCCGGCATGACCCTGAACGGCATCGTCGCGGAACTGGACCGGGCGGTGCAGATACCGAGCCTGGCCAACCTGTGGATCCAGCCGATCCGCACCCGGCTCGACATGCTGGCGACCGGCATCAAGAGCCCGGTCGGGGTGAAGATCGCCGGTCCGGACCTGGCCGAGATCGAACGCATCGGCGGCGACATCGAGGCCCTGCTGAAGACCCTGCCGGGCACCGCCAGCGCCATGCTGGAGAGGACATCATCGGGACGCTACCTCAACATCGACATCGACCGCGCGGCGGCGGCCCGCTACGGCCTCAACATCGCCGACATCCAGGACATGATCGGCATGGCCGTGGGCGGCGCCAACCTGAGCGAGGCGGTGGAAGGCCTGGAACGCTACCCGATCCAGATCCGCTACCCACGCGAGGCGCGCGACAGCCTGGAGGCCCTGGCCCGCTTGCCGCTGGTCACCCGGCAAGGCGCCACGGTGCCGCTGTCGGCCATCGCGCGGATCGCCATCACCGAAGGCCCACCCATGCTGAGGAGCGAAAACGCCCGCCCGAACGGCTGGATCTACGTCGACATCAAGGGCGACGACCTGGGCGGTTATGTCCGCGCGGCGCAACGCAGCGTGGCCGACAAGATCAAGCTGCCGCCCGGCTATTCCATCGCCTGGTCGGGCCAGTTCGAATACCTGGAACGGGCCGAGGCGCGTTTGAAGCTGGTGGTGCCGCTGACCCTGGCGATCATCTTCGTGCTGCTCTACCTGACCTTCCGCAACGCCTGGCAACCGGTCCTGATCATGGCCACCTTGCCGTTCGCGCTGATCGGCGGCTACTGGCTGCTCCATCTGCTCGGCTACAACATGTCGGTGGCGGTGGCGGTCGGATTCATCGCCCTGGCCGGGGTGGCGGCGGAGTTCGGCGTGGTGATGCTGATCTACCTCGACCAGGCGGTGAAGAAACGCCAGGCCGAGGGCCGCTACCACACGCGCGCCGACCTGACGGCGGCGATCATGGACGGCGCCGTGCTGCGGGTGCGGCCCAAGGCGATGACCGTGGCGGTGATCCTGGCCGGCCTGTTCCCGATCATGGTCGGCGGCGGCACCGGTAGCGAGGTCATGCAACGCATCGCCGCGCCCATGCTGGGCGGCATGATCACGGCGCCGATGCTGTCGATGTTCGTGATCCCGGTCGTCTACCTGATGTGGCGGCGGCGCGAACTCGCCGAGTGAGGGCAACACGCATCGAGGAATGCCCGTTAAGATTTCGCCATGAGCAATTCAGACTGGCTGGACCGCAGCCGCACCGCCCTCTGGCACCCCTGCACCCAGATGAAGCAGCTGGAGGCCATGCCGCCGCTGCCGATCGCCCGGGGCGAAGGGCCCTGGCTGATCGACTATGATGGCCGCCGCTATCTCGATGCCATCTCGTCCTGGTGGGTGAACCTGTTCGGCCATGCCGAGCCGCGCATCAACGCGGCCATCGTCGACCAGTTGTCCCGCATCGAGCATGTCATCCTGGCCGGCTGCACCCACGCCCCGGTGGTGGAGCTGTCCGAGCGGCTGGCCGGGCTGACCGGCCTCGGCCACGCCTTCTACGCCTCCGACGGCGCCTCGGCGACCGAGATCGCCCTCAAGATGAGCTTCCACTACTGGCGCAACAGCGGCCAGCCCGACAAGACCGGCTTCGTCAGCCTGAAGAACGGCTACCACGGCGAGACCCTGGGCGCCCTGTCGGTGACCGATGTCGCCCTGTTCAAGGATACCTACGCGCCCTTGTTGAGAAACAGCCACCAGGCCATGAGTCCGGACTGGCGCCTGGCCGAACCGGACGAGTCGGCCGAGACTTACGCCCTGCGCGCCGCCGCCGACCTGGAAGTCTGGCTGGTCGACCACGCCGACAGCACGGCGGCCGTGATCGTCGAACCCCTGGTCCAGGGTGCGGCCGGCATGGCCATGCATCATCCCGCCTATCTGGCCCGGCTGCGCGAGGTCTGTGACCGTCACGACGTGCACCTGATCGCCGACGAGATCGCGGTCGGCTTCGGCCGCACCGGGACGATGTTCGCCTGCGAGCAGGCGGCCGGACGCGTCGCCGACATCGCTGATTTCATCTGCCTGTCCAAGGGCATCACCGGCGGCTACCTGCCGCTCTCTGCGGTGCTGACCCGGGACGAGATCTACCAGGCCTTCTACGACGACCGCACCGCACGCGGCTTCCTGCACTCCCATTCCTACACCGGCAACCCGCTCGCCTGCCGGGCCGCCCTGGCAGTGCTGGACATCTTCGCAGAGGACGACGTGATCGCGCGCAACCGCATCAGGGCGTCACGTTTCAACGAACTGCTGGCCGGGCTGCGCGACCACCCAAGGGTGCGCCACTTCCGCCAGGCCGGCATGATCTGGGCCTTCGACGTGGCCGATGCGACGCCCGGCTTCGCCGCCGACTTCCATCGCCGCGCCCTCGATCTCGGGGTGTTCATCCGGCCGATCGGCAACACGGTCTATTTCATGCCGCCCTATTGCCTCGGCGAGGCCGAGATGACCTTGCTGGCCGAGACCACCCTGACCCTGCTCGATACCCGACCTTAATTGTCAACTTAGTGACCGGCCTCTACACTGGCGGCATTCGCATCCGGATTGCCGCAGATGAACCGTCTCGCCCAGGAAACCAGCCCCTATTTATTGCAGCACAAGGACAATCCGGTCGACTGGCAGCCCTGGGGGCCGGAGGCCTTGGCCCGGGCGCGCGCCGAGGATAAGCCCATCCTGCTGTCGATCGGTTATTCGTCCTGCCACTGGTGCCACGTCATGGCCCACGAATCGTTCGAGAACGCAGAGGTGGCGGCGGTCATGAACGAGCACTTCATCAACATCAAGGTCGACCGCGAGGAGCGCCCAGACCTCGACCAGATCTACCAGACCGCCCTGCAGATGCTGACCCGCCGGGCCGGCGGCTGGCCGCTGACGATGTTCCTGGCGCCGGACCAGACCCCCTTCTTCGGCGGCACCTACTTCCCGCGCGAGCCCCGCTTCGGTCTGCCCGGCTTCGTCCAGTTGCTGGAGAGCGTGGCCTATGCCTGGCAGCACAAGCGCGGCGAGATCGACGAGCAGGGCGAGTCGCTGCGCGCCAGCCTGGCCGACCAAGCGCCGGCCGGCCCTTATCCGTTGCCGGCCGACCGGGCGCCGATCATGCGCGCAGTCGAAGCCAACAAGGCCAATTTCGACGAGATGCACGGCGGCTACGGCGCGGCGCCGAAGTTCCCCCGCCCGGCCGACCTGGAGTTCCTGCTCGCCCTGGGCGACGCGGCCGCCCGCGACCAGGTCCTGTTCAGCCTGGCCAGGATGGCGGAGGGCGGCCTGTTCGACCAACTGGGCGGCGGCTTCTACCGCTACTCGGTGGACGAGATGTGGATGATTCCCCATTTCGAGAAGATGCTCTACGACAACGGGCCGCTGCTCGGACTCTATGCCGACGCCTGGGCGAGCACCGGCGAGCCCCTGTTCGAGCGTGCCGCCGGGATGACCGTCGACTGGCTGGCACGCGAGATGACCAGCCCGGAAGGTCTGTTCTATGCCGCCCTGGACGCCGATTCGGAACATGAGGAGGGCCGGTTCTATGTCTGGACGCCGGATCGGGTCCGCGCGCTGCTGAGCCCGGAGGCCTACGCGGTGGCGGCGCCGCACTGGGGGCTCGACCGCCCGGCCAATTTCGAGGGCCAGGCCTGGCATCTGCGCGTGGCGCAATCCTTGGCCAAGGTGGCGGCTCGGCTCGGCCTGGCCGAGACCGAGGCCGCGGAACGGCTGGCCGACGCCAGGAGCACCTTGTTCAATGCCCGTGCCAGCCGGGTGAGGCCGGGTCTCGACGACAAGGTGCTGACCAGTTGGAATGCCCTGATGATCCGTGGCCTGGCCCGCGCCGCGCGCCGCTTCGGCCGCGCCGACTGGCTGGCGCTGGCGCAGCGTGCCATCGACGCGCTGCGCCAGCGGGTCTGGCTGGATGGCCGCCTGCTAGCCAGCTACAAGAACGGCGAGGCGCGTCTGAACGGCTATCTCGACGACCATGCCTTCCTGCTGGCGGCGCTGCTTGAGGCCATGCAGGCGGGCTATCGTGCGGAAGACATGAAATGGGCGTGCGCGCTGGCCGACGCCCTGCTGGCCGACTTCGAGGACAAGGAGACTGGCGGTTTTTTCTTTACCCGCCACGATCACGAGCCGCTGATCCAGCGGCCCAAGCCCGGGCATGACAACGCCACGCCATCGGGCAACGGCCTGGCGGCGTTGAGCCTGAACCGACTCGGCCTGCTGGTTGGCGAGGAGCGCTACGTCGAGGCTTCCGGACGCTGCGTGCGACTGTTCCAGCCGGCCCTGGCCGAGCAGCCGATGGCCTACAGCACGCTGCTGACCGCATTGGCCGAGCAGATCCAGCCGGCCCGGATCGTGGTGCTTCGTGGCGAAGGGGCCGAGCTGGCCGACTGGCTGGCAACCGCGAACCGGCTATGCCCGGCCGACACCCTGTTGCTGGCCATACCATCGGGCACGCCGGCATTGCCGATACCGCTGGCCAAACCGGTCCGCAACGGGGTGACCGCCTACGTCTGTGCCGGCGCAAATTGCCTACCTGAAATAGTTCAATTGACTGAACTGGCGGCTATTTTATCCGGCTAAGCTATGCATTAAGATGCGTGCCGCAGCTAAAACCTCGGGTGCACACGCACCGCTCAAGAGTTGCTCTATTAGACCCAGGAGAATACACATGAAAGTTACGCTGATCGTCGCCGCCCTGCTCGCGTTGTCCGGTACCGCCATGGCTGACCAGAAGCTGGCCCAGTCCAAGGCCTGCCTGAGCTGCCACCAGATCGACAAGAAGGTGGTCGGTCCCGCCCTCAAGGATGTCGCCAACAAGTACAAGGGCGATGCCAAGGCCCAAGAGCACCTGCTGGGCGTCGTTCAGAAGGGCGGCAAGGGCGTCTGGGGCAATGTCCCGATGCCGCCGCAGCCTGGCGTCAAGCCCGACGAGGCCCAGGCCTTGGTCAAGTGGGTGCTGTCGCTGTAATCGGCATCCGCACTCAAAAAGGCCGGCTTGCCCGGCCTTTTTTATTGTTCGCCCGTCCTGCCATGGTATAAATCACCGGTTTGGTCATTTTGCCAGGAAATACCCATGCGTATCGGTCATCTGTCTGCCCTTACCCTCTCGATTTTCGGTCTGCTGGCCGGCTGCGGCCAGGACAAGACCACCGCGGAAGGCGTCGAAATCATCCGCATCGGCTCGGTGGCGCCGCTCACCGGCGCGCAATCGCATATCGGCAAGGACAACGACAACGGTGCCCGCCTGGCGATCGACGAGATCAACGCCCAGGGGCTGATCCTGGCCGGCAAGCCGGTCAAGCTGGAACTGGTCAGCGAGGACGACGCGGCCGACCCCAAGACCGCCACCAACGTGGCGCAGAAGCTGGTCGACCAGGGCGTCAAGGCGGTCATCGGCCACCTCAACTCCGGCACCACCATCCCGGCCTCGAAGATCTACCATGACGCCGGCATCCCGCAGATCTCGCCCTCGGCCACCGCCACCGCCTATACCGCCCAGGGCTACAACACTGCCTACCGGGTGATGGCCAACGACGCCCAGCAGGGCAAGGCGCTCGGCCAGTACGCCGTTGCCAGGATGGGCGCCAGGAAGGTGGCCATCATCGACGACCGCACCGCCTACGGCCAGGGCCTGGCCGACGAATTCGAAAAGGCCGCCACGGCCGCCGGCGCCACCGTGGTCGCGCGTGAATACACCAGCGACAAGTCGACCGACTTCACCGCCATCCTGACCAGCATCAAGGGCAAGGCGGCCGACCTGGTCTTCTTCGGCGGCATG
>JBAZLW010000151.1:0-6615 GCA_041650095.1 Hydrogenophilaceae bacterium
GCCGGGGACGTTCTGGCTCGACGTGCTCGATGTCGGCCAGGGCCTGGCCGTGGTGGTGCGCACGGCCGGCCAAGCCATGGTCTACGACAGCGGCCCGCGCTATGCCTCCGGCGAAGATGCCGGTGCCCATGTCGTGGCCCCGTTTCTGTACGGCCAGGGCGTCAACCGGCTGGATGGCCTGGTGATCTCGCACGAGGATGGCGACCATAGCGGCGGTACCAGGTCGTTGCTGGCCAGCCATGACCCGGGCTGGCGGCTGTCGTCGGCGCCGCTGCCCAACGCGCGGCGTTGCATAGCCGGCCAGGTCTGGCAGTGGGACGGGGTGCGCTTCGAGATACTGCATCCACCGGCACGCTACTATGCCCAGCCGGGTTTCCCGGACAACGACCTCAGTTGCGTGCTGAAAATCACCGGGGATCATGGTTCGGCCCTATTGTCCGGCGACATCGGCCGGTTGGGTGAATTGAGTCTTGTCGAACTGGCACCCGGCGCACTCCATGCCGACATCCTGGTCGTGCCGCATCACGGCAGTGGCGGCTCCTCCATGATGCCGTTCATCCGGGCGGTGGAGCCAAGGCTGGCGTTGTTTTCGGTGGGCTACCGCAACCGCTTCGGCCACCCTGACCCGGAGGTCGTGGGCCGGTATCGGGCCGGCCATGCCGCGCTCCGCCGTACCGATCTGGAAGGGGCCTTGCATGTCGCCGTGACCGGTCCGGAGCTGGCCGTGACGACTGGGCGTCAGTCTGGTCGGCGCTATTGGCAGGCCAGACTAGGCTTGACAAGCCAGCGCTAATCCACAGTTGTCACCCGATTTGAGCGGATAACCGCCGTAGACCATTGATGGCATTGGGTAAATTCATAACTAATTGAAAATAAATGATATTGTGCGGGGCCTAATTATTAGCCCATAGCAATAAACCCAGACGCCACGGTCATTTAGATGAAATATTCAGTGTTTATGCACAGGTTTATCCACAGCTTCTGTGGATAAGCGGACTTGATGCGGGTGCGGCGAGGCCAGAAGGTTTTTTCGGACCGGATTTAAGGGTATAGTTGCCCGTTCCCGGCGGCGCGGAGCCTACTGAATTGGGCTCGGAGCTGCCGAAATTATTTATTGGTGAACGAGTTATGTCCCAGCACCTGATGCAGACCTATGCCCGCCAGCCCGTGGCCTTTACGCACGGCGAAGGCGTCTGGCTTTACGACGAGAATGGCGAAAAATACCTGGATGCGGTCGCCGGCGTGGCGGTGAGCGGCCTCGGCCATGCCCACCCGGTCCTGGCCCGCGCCCTGTGCGAGCAGGCCGGCCGGCTGATCCACACCTCCAACCTGTACCGGATTCCCAAGCAGGAAGAACTGGCCGACCGCCTGTGCGCGCTGTCCGGGCTGGACCGCGCCTTCTTCTGCAACTCGGGCGCCGAGGCCAACGAGGCGGCGATCAAACTGGCCCGCCTGCACGGCCACAACCGCGGCATCGACAACCCGGCCATCGTGGTGATGGAAAAGTCCTTCCACGGCCGCACCCTGGCGACCCTGTCGGCCACCGGCAACCGCAAGGTCCAGGCCGGCTTCGAGCCCCTGGTCGGTGGCTTCGTGCGGGTGCCGTTCGGCGATGCCGACGCGGTGGCCAAGCTGGCCGCACACCACAACAACATCGTCGCCGTGCTGGTCGAACCTTGTCAGGGCGAGGGTGGCGTGCAGATCCCCCATGCCGATTACCTCGACCGCCTGCGCGCCATCTGCGACCAGAACGAATGGCTGCTGATGCTGGACGAGGTGCAGACCGGCATCGGCCGCACCGGCAAGTGGTTCGCCTTCCAGCATTCCAACAGCCTGCCTGACGTGATGTCCCTGGCCAAGGGCCTGGGTTCGGGCGTGCCGATCGGCGCCTGCCTGGCGCGCGGCGTCGCCGCCGAGGTGTTCACCTACGGCAAGCACGGTTCCACCTTCGGCGGCAACCCGTTCGCCTGCACGGCGGCGCTGACCACCCTGGCGGTGATGGAAGCGGACAATCTGCTCGGCAACGCGGCCGAGGTCGGCGCCTTCATCGTCGATACCCTGAAGCGCGAACTGGGCCAGGTGGCCGGTGTCAGGGATGTCCGCGGCCAGGGCCTGATCATCGGCATCGAACTGGACCGGCCCTGCGGCGACCTGGTCAAGCTGGCGCTGGCCGAGAAACTGCTTATCAACGTGACCGCGGATAACGTGGTTCGGCTGATCCCGCCCCTGGTAATGAACCGGGACGAGGCCGCCCTGTTGACCGACAAACTGGCCGCGCTGATCTGGGCCTTTCTGAACTGAGGTCGCCATGGCCAAGCATTATCTGCAGTTCCGCGACCTGAGCCGGGAAGAGTACGACTACCTGTTCGAGCGCACCCGCATCATCAAGGAGCGCTTCGAACGTTACCAGCCGTACCACCCGCTGGCCGACCGTACCCTGGCGATGATCTTCGAGAAGAGTTCGACCCGGACCCGGCTTTCCTTTGAGGCCGGCATGCACCAGCTCGGCGGTACCGCGATCTATCTCAACACCCGCGATACCCAGCTGGGCCGCGGCGAGCCGGTCGAGGACGCCGCCGAGGTGATCTCGCGCATGGTCGACATCGTGATGATCCGCACCTTCGAGCAGGACATCATCGAGCGCTTCGCCAGCCACTCGCGGGTGCCGCTGATCAACGGCCTGACCAACGAATACCACCCGTGCCAGATACTGGCCGACATCTACACCTACATCGAGACGCGCGGCTCGATCCAGGGCAAGACCGTGGCCTGGATCGGCGATTCCAACAACATGTGCAACACCTGGCTGCAGGCCGCCGAGATCCTCGACTTCAATGTCCATGTCTCGACCCCGCCCGGCTACGAGGTGGAGCCGGAGCGCGCCAACCTGTACGGCACCGACCACTACGAGTCTTTCGCCGACCCGATGGCCGCCTGCCGCGGTGCTGACCTGGTGACCACCGACGTCTGGACCAGCATGGGCTTCGAGGCCGAGAATGCGGCCCGGCAGAAGGCCTTTGCCGACTGGCAGGTCGACGCCGAGATGATGGCCCTGGCCAAGCCCGACGCCCTGTTCATGCACTGCCTGCCGGCGCACCGGGGCGAGGAGGTGGCGGCAGAGGTCATCGACGGCTCGCAGTCGGTGGTCTGGGAAGAGGCGGCCAACCGCCTGCATGCCCAGAAGGCCCTGATGGAATTCCTGTTACTTGGCAAGGTGGAGGACTAGGCCGTGAATCTGGCCTACCTCAAGGACCGCGATTCCCTCTACATCGAGCTGGCGCCCGAGGATCCGACGCATGCCTGGGAAGCCCAGGAAGGCGTCATCATCAACCTGTCCGAGGACGGCCGGGTGATCGGGATCGAGATCGAGCACATCAGCCAGAAGGCCGACCTGTCCATGTTGCGGGTGGGCGATTTCCCGGGCGAGGTCCATGCCGTCGAAGGCAGTGCCCATTGATTTTTCGTTTTAAATGCGTGGTCGATCATGAGTGACGTGAAAAAAGTCGTACTGGCCTACTCCGGAGGCCTGGATACCTCGGTGATCCTGAAGTGGTTGCAGGATACCTATCAATGCGAGGTGGTGACCTTCACCGCCGACCTCGGCCAGGGCGAGGAACTGGAGCCAGCTCGGGCCAAGGCATTGCAATTCGGCATCAAGCCTGAGCAGATCTACATCGACGACCTGCGCGAGGAATTCGTGCGCGACTTCGTCTTCCCGATGTTCCGCGCCAACACGGTGTACGAAGGCGAATACCTGCTCGGCACCTCGATTGCGCGGCCGCTGATCGCCAAGCGCCTGATCGAGATCGTCAACGAAACCGGCGCCGACGCCATCTGCCACGGTGCCACAGGCAAGGGCAACGACCAGGTCCGCTTCGAGCTGGGCGCCTACGCCCTGAAGCCGGACATCAAGGTGATCGCGCCCTGGCGCGAATGGGACCTGCTGTCGCGCGAGAAACTGCTCGCCTACGCCGAGAAGCACGGCATCCCGGTCGAGATGAAGCACAAGCAGGGCGGTTCGCCCTATTCGATGGACGCCAACCTGCTGCACATCTCCTACGAAGGCCGCCACCTGGAAGACCCCAACGCCGAGGCCGAGGACGACATGTGGCGCTGGACCGTGTCGCCCGAGAAGGCGCCCGACCAGGCCGAATACATTACCCTGGACTACGTCAAGGGCGACGTGGTGGCCATCAATGGCCAAGCCCTGCAGGCGCACGAGGTCCTGGCCGAATTGAACCGCCTGGGCGGCAAGCACGGCATCGGCCGGCTCGACCTGGTCGAGAACCGCTACGTCGGCATGAAGTCGCGCGGCTGCTACGAGACCCCGGGCGGCACCATCCTCCTGAAGGCGCACCGCGCCATCGAGTCGATCACCCTGGACCGTGAAGTCGCCCACCTCAAGGACGACCTGATGCCGCGCTATGCCAGCCTGATCTACAACGGCTACTGGTGGGCGCCCGAGCGCAAGGCGCTGCAGGTCCTGATCGACCACACCCAGCAGACCGTCAACGGCTTCGTCCGCCTGAAGCTGTACAAGGGCAACGTCATCGTGGTCGGCCGCGACTCCAGGACCGATTCGCTGTTCGACTCCAGCATCGCCACCTTCGAGGACGATGCCGGCGCCTACGACCAGAAGGACGCGGGCGGCTTCATCAAGCTGAACGCCTTGCGCATGCGCATCGCCGCGAAACTCGACGCAAAAAGGAAATAAGCATGTCCGAGATCGACAACGTCAGTGTGATCAAGAAGGCCAACGTCTACTTCGACGGCAAGTGCGTCTCGCACACCGTGCAGTTCGCCGACGGCACCAGGAAGAGCGTCGGCGTCATCCTGCCCGCCACGCTCACCTTCAACACCGGCGTACCCGAGATCATGGAAGGCGTGGCCGGATCCTGCCGTGTGCGTCTGAAGGGTGAGGCAGAATGGACGGAATATGGCGAGGGCCAGTCCTTCAATGTGCCCGGCAACTCCAGCTTCGACATCGAAGTCGCGCCGGGTGATGCCTATCACTACGTTTGCCATTTTGGCTAACCCCAGTCGAGAGCCGAGAGCGGAGAGTCGAGAGAACATGCTCACCGCCACTCTCGACTCTCCGCTCTCAACTCTCGGCTGAATTCAAAATGCCTTCATTCGACATCGTCTCCGAATCCGACATGGTCGCGCTGAAGAACGCCATCGAGGTGGCGTCGCGCCAGGTCAACAACCGTTATGATTTCAAGGGCACCAGCGCAGCGGTGGAACTGGACGAAAAGGCCAAGACCATCACCCTGCACGGCGATTCCGACTTCCAGCTCGAGCAGGTCTCGATGATCCTGTTCCCCGAGATGGAGAAGAAGGAACACGACAGCACCAAGCGCCTCGAACACGGCGAGATCCAGAAGATCTCCGGCAACAAGGTCAAGCAGGTGCTGCAGATCAAGCTGGGCATCGAGCAGGACCTGGCCAAGAAGATCATCAAGCTGATCAAGGACAGCAAGCTCAAGGTCCAGGCCAGCATCCAGGGCGACACCGTGCGGGTGACCGGCGCCAAGCGCGATGTCCTGCAGGACACCATCGCCCTGGTGCGCAAGTCGATCACCGATTTTCCCCTGCAGTACCAGAACTTCCGCGACTGATCGTCGTTGGGGCACCGCGTGGGGTGCGCGGTCGCGGCAGCGATTGAGGCTTGTCGAAAAGCCTCTTATCATCCGAACTCCCGTCGCAGGTACGAATACTCAAGGAGGCAACATGCAGCGTTCCGCCCAAGTCTTCAGTCGCAAGCTCATCGTCACCCTGGTTTCCCTCGGCCTGGCCGCATCCTTCCCTGCCCACGCCGGTTTTCTCGGCATGGAACTGGGCAGCGACAGCAAGGACAACCACGGCAACACGGTCTCCGGCGGTGCCGGCCCTGACGGCAGCAAGGGCGAGTCTCCGCAGCTTGAGAAGTGCGACAAGCCCTACGGTACCCTGGCCGTGTCGGAGCCGCAGGACTACGTCGGCCGCGCCCTGATGGGCATTGGCCTGACCACGCCGACGCCGCTGATCCGCATGATCGTCCAGCAGTCGAACTGCTTCATGGTGGTGGAACGCGGTCGCGCCATGCAGAACCTGATGCAGGAACGCGACCTGGCCCAGAGCGGCCAGTTGCGCCGCAATGCCAACATGGGCGGCGGCCAGATGATGACCGCCGATTACGTGCTGACCCCGGACGTGGCGATCTCCAACAAGGATGCCGGCGGCATCGGCGGCGCCCTGGGTGGCCTGTTCGGCGTCGGCGGCGCCCTGCTGGCGGCCGGCCTCAAGTTCAAGGAGGCCCAGACCAGCATGATGCTGGCCGATACGCGCTCCAGCCTGCAGGTGGCCTCCGCCACCGGTTCGGCCAAGAAGGCCGATTTCAGCCTCGGCGGCATCGGCATCGGTGGCGGCGTGGTGGGCGCACTGGGCGCCTACGAGAACACCGCCGAGGGCAAGGTCATCGCGGCCAGTTTCCTCGACAACTGGAACAATATCGTCCGCAACATCCGCAACAATCCGCAACTGACCCGCACCGAAGGCGACACCAAGTCCGAATCCGGCAAGGTCGTCACCGCCGACGGCTGGGGCGAGGGCGATGTCCTGGCGACCAAGATCGGC
>JBAZLW010000152.1:0-6594 GCA_041650095.1 Hydrogenophilaceae bacterium
CGATGGCGCCTGGATGGAACAGCGCCGCGACCAGGACTGGCAGCACACGCCGATGTCGATCTACGAACTGCACCTGGGTTCCTGGCAGCGCGACCAGGAAGGCGAATTCCTCAACTACCGGGAGGCGGCGCACCGCCTGGTCGACTACGTGAACGACATGGGCTTCAGCCACATCGAGCTGATGCCGATCACCGAGCATCCCTACGACCTGTCCTGGGGCTACCAGACCACCGGCTACTTTGCGCCGACCAGCCGGTTCGGCAGCCCGGACGACTTCCGCTATCTGGTCGACCACTGCCACCGCAACGGCATCGGCGTGCTGCTCGACTGGGTGCCCGCGCACTTCCCCAAGGACAGCCATGGCCTTGCCCAATTCGACGGCACGCCGCTGTACGAACACGCCGACCCGCGCCTGGGCGAGCACATGGACTGGTCCACCCTGATCTTCAACTTCGGCCGCAACGAGGTGAAGAGCTTCCTGCTCTCGAGCGCGATCTACTGGCTGGAGGAGATGCACATCGATGGCCTGCGCGTCGACGCCGTCGCCTCGATGCTCTACCTAGACTACTCGCGCAAGGAGGGCGAGTGGCTGCCGAATCAGTACGGCGGTCGCGAGAACCTGATCGCCATCGACTTCATACGCGAACTCAACGTGGCAGTGCACGACCAGTGCCCCGGCATCCTGATGATCGCGGAGGAGTCCACCTCCTGGCCGCAGGTCAGCCGGCCGACCTACGTCGGCGGCCTCGGCTTCGACATCAAGTGGAACATGGGCTGGATGAACGACACCCTGCGCTACATGGCCCAGGAACCCATCTACCGCAAGTACCACCAGGGCATGCTCACCTTCAGCATGCTGTACTGCTTCACCGAGAACTTCATGCTGCCTTTCTCGCACGACGAAGTCGTGCACGGCAAGCAGTCGATGCTGAACAAGATGCCCGGCGACGAGTGGCAGCGGCATGCCAACCTGCGCACCCTCTACGCCTACCAGTTCACCCATCCGGGCAAGAAACTGCTGTTCATGGGCACCGAGTTCGGCCAGGGCCGGGAGTGGGACAGCAGCGGGGTGCTCGATTGGTACGTGCTCGACTACCCTTTGCACCAGGGCATGCAGCGCCTGGTCCGGGACCTGAACCATCTATACCGGACCCACCCTGCCCTGTACCGGCACGAATTCGACTGGCAGGGCTTCGAGTGGATCGACTGCCACGATGCCGAGCAGTCGGTGATCAGCTACCTGCGCAAGGGCGAAGGCGACGAGCTGGTGGCGGTAGTGCTCAACCTGACCCCGGTGCCGCGCCACGGCTACCGGATCGGCGTGCCCCTGCCCGGCAACTATCGCGAGATGCTCAACACCGACGCGGCGATCTACGGCGGCAGCAACCTGGGCAACGGTGGCGCCCTGCTCCAGGCCGAGCCGCAACCCTGGCTGAACCACGCCCATTCGCTGGCCCTGACCCTGCCCCCCTTGTCGGGCATCGTCCTGGCCTACGCCGGGACCGACTGATGCCCGCCAGAAAACCACGCAGCCAGAGGGGGACCGACATGAGTCCGACCATCGTACAGCCCGGAAAGCCGTATCCGCTGGGAGCGACCTGGGATGGCGAAGGGGTGAACTTCGCCCTGTTCTCCGAGCACGCGGAAAAGGTCGAACTATGCCTGTTCGACAGTCGCGGCCGGCGCGAGACGGAGCGCATCGAGATGCATGAACAGACCGACCTGGTCTGGCACTGCTACCTGCCCCGGGCCGCGCCGGGCCTGTTGTACGGCTACCGGGTCTACGGCCCCTATCAGCCCCAGCATGGCCTGCGCTTCAACCCCAACAAGCTGCTGCTGGACCCTTACGCCAAGGCGGCGGTGGGCAAGCTGCGCTGGAGCGACGCCCATTTCGGCTACAAGATCGGCGCCAAGCAGGGCGACCTGTCCTTTGACTGGCGCGACAACGCCCTGGCCATGCCCAAGTGCCAGGTGATCGATCCATCCTTCGACTGGGAGGACGACCGGCCGCCGGACACGGCCTGGAACGACACCATCATCTACGAGCTGCACGTCAAGGGCTACACCGCCAGGCATCCCGACATCCCGGAAGCTTTGCGCGGGACCTACTCCGGCCTCGCCTCCGCCCCGGCCATCGGGCACCTGCAGCGCCTGGGCGTCACCGCCGTGGAACTGATGCCGGTGCATTGTTTCGTCGACGACCGCCACCTGGTCGATCACGGCCTGCGCAACTACTGGGGCTACAACTCCCTGGGCTTCTTCGCCCCGGACCGGCGCTACGCGGCCACGACGGACCCGGTGCGCGAATTCAAGACCATGGTCAAGACCCTGCACCGGGCCGGCATCGAGGTCATCCTGGACGTGGTGTACAACCACACCGCGGAGGGCAACCACCTCGGCCCGACCCTGAGCCTGCGCGGCATCGACAACGCCGCCTATTACCGCCTGACCCGGGCCGACCTGCGCTTCTGCATGGACTACACCGGCTGCGGCAACACCCTCAACATGATGCAGCCGCGCGTGCTGCAACTGATCATGGACAGCCTGCGCTACTGGGTACGCGAGATGCACGTCGACGGCTTCCGCTTCGACCTGGCGGCAGCTCTGGCGCGCGAACTGCACGACGTCGACCGGCTCGGGGCCTTCTTCGACATCATCCACCAGGACCCGGTGCTGTCGCGGGTGAAGCTGATCGCCGAACCCTGGGATCTGGGCGAAGGCGGCTACCAGGTCGGCAACTTCCCGGTCGGCTGGACCGAGTGGAACGCCAAGTACCGCGACGCGGTGCGCGCCTACTGGAAGGGCGAGGGCGGCCTGATCGGCGATCTCGCCTACCGCCTCACCGGGTCGAGCGACCTGTACGCGCACAACGGCCGCCGGCCCTATGCCAGCATCAACTTCATCACCGCCCACGACGGCTTCACCCTGAACGACCTGGTCAGCTACGACCACAAGCACAACCTGGCCAACGGGGAAAAGAACGGCGACGGCGAGAACAACAACCTGTCCTGGAACTGCGGCGCCGAGGGGCCGACCGAACAGCCGGAGGTGCTCGCCCTGCGCGCCCGCCAGAAACGCAACTTCCTGGCCACCCTGTTCCTGTCCCAGGGCGTGCCCATGCTGCTGGCCGGCGACGAGATGGGGCGCAGCCAGCAGGGCAACAACAACGCCTATTGCCAGGACAACGAGATCAGCTGGATCGACTGGCAGCTGCAGCCGGAAGACGAGGCACTGCTGGCCTTCGTCCGCCAGATGATCGCCCTGCGCAAGGTCCATCCCATCTTCCGCCGACGCAGCTTCTTCCAGCAGCAGCGCCTGCGCGACAAGGTCCGGAACATACTGTGGCTGAACCCGGACGGTCTGGAGATGGGCGACGACGAATGGAACCTGGGCTTCGCCCGCTGCCTGGGCATGTATCTCGCCGGCGACGCCATCGGCGAGGTCGACCGCCAGGGCAACCCGGTCCGTGACGACGATTTCCTGCTCATGCTGAACGCCTCGGCCGAGATGATCCCCTTCATCCTGCCCGGCTTCCGCAGCCACGCGCGCTGGCTGCCGGTGGTGGACACCAGTGTCGAGTCGGGGCAGCCGGGTCCGAAGCGCTACGCCCGCGGCAGCGCCTATCCGCTGCAGGGCCGATCGCTGGTATTGCTGCGCCAGATCAGATCGACACGCTGACGCCGGAAATACGGGCCTGTAACGGAAGCCCCGGGCGCACTCATACCCGCGCAAGCGGGTATCCAGTGCGTTGATTCAACTGGGTTCCCGCCTGCGCGGGAACGACGAAAGCGAATGCAGCGGTGTGGCCCTAGCGCGCCTCGCGCACCCGCTGCCCGAGCATTTCCGGCGTGACCAGGGTGATGCCGCGCTCGGTGACGTGAAAGCGCTGCCGGTCGAGTGCCGGATCGACGCCGGCCGTGAAGCCGTCGGGGATGAGGCAATACTTGTCCACCACGGCGCGCTTCAGCGTGACATGGCGGCCGATCTGGACATGGGGAAGGATGACCGAGTCCTGGATCAGGCTGCGTTCATGCACCACCACCTTCGACATCAGCAGCGACCGCTCCACGGTCGAGCCGCTGACGATGCAGCCGCTCGACACCATCGAGTCCATGGCGTGGCCGCGAAAGCCGTCGTCGTTGAAGATGAATTTCGCCGCCGGAAGCTGGGCCTGATGGGTGCGGATCGGCCAATTGTCGTCGTACAGGTTGAGGTCGGGCGTCACCTGGACCAGGTCCATGTTGGCTTCCCAATAGGCATCCACGGTGCCGACATCGCGCCAGTAGGGCACGTCGCCCACCATGTTGACGCAGCTGCCGGCGAAGCAATGGGCATAGACGGCGTGGCTGCGCATCAGCCTGGGGATGAGATCCTTGCCGAAGTCATGGCTGGAGTCCGGATCGTCCTGGTCGAGCGCGAGCTGCTCGTACAGGAAACGGGCGTTGAACACGTAGATGCCCATGCTCACCAGCGCCTGGTCCGGCCGGCCCGGTATCGGCTCGGGATGCGCCGGCTTCTCCTGGAAGCCGGTCACCCGCCAGTTCTTGTCCACGGCCATGACCCCGAAGTGGCAGGCGTCCGCCAGCGGCACGTCTACGCAGGCGATGGTCAGGTCCGCCCCTTTCGCCACGTGGTCGGCGAGCATGATGCTGTAGTCCATCTTGTAGACATGGTCGCCGCCGAGGATCAGGACATATTCCGGCTCGGAAATCTGGATCAGTTCCAGGTTCTGGTACACCGCATTGGCGGTGCCGGTATACCAGCCCTCGCGGCCGTAGCGCTGGGCCGGCAGGATATCGACGAACTCGTCGAACTGGTCGTCGAGGAAATTCCAGCCGCGCTGGATATGGTGGATCAGGCCGTGGCCCATGTACTGGGTCGCCACGCCGATCCGGCGCACGCCCGAGTTGATGCAGTTGCTGAGCGGGAAGTCGATGATGCGCAGGTTGCCGCCGAACGGGATCGCCGGCTTGGCGCGCCAGTCGGTCAGTTGCTGGAGCCGGATGCCGCGCCCGCCGGCCAGGATCATGGCGTAGGCGCTCTTGGCCAGCACGCCGTTGAAATGCGGCGCGCTCGCCGATCGGTAAGGGCAGTGGTCGATATGCGTACAGACCAGATCGTCATGCTTGCCCATCAGGCGGATCTCCTAAATTCGGCTCCCGAGTGGATTGGATCTACATGTCAGCGCCTGACCTCGTCAGTCGCCGGGCAAGCTTGCTGCGCAGGCCGGGCAGCAAAGTCACAATGCATCTTGATAGCACATATACCCGGAACCGTTGGGCTGATCATATGGAGGATCGTTGCGGCGGACGCATGGTGACCCGCCCTTCGACTGCCTATTATTTCGGTTGATTGCAGACAGCGGCATTGACCAGAACCCCTGTCGGTTCGGCTTGAACTGTCGACAGTCTCAATCTCGGCCGAATCGGCTAGTTAGTCGCCTCATGGGCAGCTTTCGACCCGAAGCGGTAGTAGCTATGTAGAGAGTCGCGTGCCGGAAGCTGACGTTGCATCAGTGCCCCTACCGAGCCCATTGCCGACGGTGCAGGGGCCGGGTTACTCTGCGACCCAGGTCTGGGAGGAGCAATTACTATGGCAACGACGAACATTACTCTTTTTCGCTCATTGCTTGGCGAGGCCTCAAAACTCGGAGTCCGCAATGGAGTACCCGACGCCGGCATGCTTGATCCGCGTTGGGAGGATTCGGAGTATGTTGACAACAGGACCAAGGCGACGAAGATTAGCCGCGCTGATGTCCGTGTGGTCATGGGCAAGTCTGAACCCGAAGTCCTGGATGACGGCGGGGGCACTTCGCTGCACGATGTTTCCGGCTGGTTTGGCGGCAGGGAGTTCGTTATTCCGGAAGGCACGGAATATTCGGATGAAATCCTCATCGTCAAAGATGACAAAAAGAAAACCAATCCCAAGGGCACAGTGAGCGGCTATCACTACCAATTGACTGTGCGCACCCGGATGACCGTCTTAACCTTCAAGGGGTACCTTGACAATATGGCGCGGGCGGCTGCCGCACTGCAATTCAAGCAAGCAAGAACAACGAATAAATAGACCCCGTTATGTAGCCAGCCCGGAGGATCATAATGCCCGAAATCTCCATTAACACCATGATCGTTGCCATTCAGGCGGTGGCAGCGCAAGTGAAGGAACTGCGCATCACGGTAAGTCGTGATGACGCACAACCCGAAGAGATGAAGTTGCTGGAGGAATGGGTAGAGGCTGCCGAAGACTTGGAGCGTGCCTATGACGCCGCAGCGCTAACCGTGATCAACTTGCCCCCGTATGACAGGCTAATCCAAGGCTGAAGCCGCCATCACGCACGCATCGCAACCAGCTCGACATCCGGCGCATCGAGGATGGCGGCAATGATCTTCAAGTCGCCCACATAGGTCGGGTAATGTTTGAGGCTCAGGTGAGGCACCAGGAAGCCGTCTATCGTCGGCGTCGCTTCATGGCCGATAAACGCCCTCTGACCTGAGAACATTGGCGTCTGCATTGGCCGACTCAGGCAACGCGGACCACACCGACGACAAACAAAAAAGCCCTGATTTCTCAGGGCTTTTTTGATCGCATTTACAG
>JBAZLW010000153.1:0-6577 GCA_041650095.1 Hydrogenophilaceae bacterium
AGCCGATCAGGGCCGGCTTGCTCTTCTCGGCGATGGTCGTGAGGCCGGCGATGACATTCTCGTCGGCGCCCATCACCGTGGCGCCCTGGTCCATGGCCGTGGTCTGGAGCGGAACCGGCTCGCGGAAATGACGCACGAAGAAGACCTTGGCGAAGGCGGTGCAGCCCTGCGAGCCGTGCATCATCGGGATCGCCCGGTGGATGCCCAGGAAGGCCAGCGACGCGCCAACCGGCTGACTCACCTTGAGTGGGTTCACCGCGAGGGCTTTGTTGCGCTTGATGATCTCGGCCATGGCAGGTTAGCTGGGTTGACGATGTTGTCTCAACTATCGCAAGCCCCGTGCCACGGCGAATTGCCTTTTATTTCAGGCGATTACCCTGTCGCCCCGTTGTCGCAAAAGCGACAACGGCCGTGTTCGGGGTGGCAACCCTACGCCTGCCCCTGCAGCCAGCTCAGCACAGCCAGCCCGGCGCTTCGGCCACTGGCGAAGCAGGCCGTGAGCAGGTAGCCGCCGGTGGGCGCCTCCCAGTCCAGCATCTCGCCGGCGCAGAACACCCCGGGCATGCCGCGCAGCATCAGGTGTTCGTCCAGCGCCTCGAAGGCGACGCCGCCGGCGGTGCTGATCGCCTCGTCGATGGGCCTCGCCGCCAGCAACCGGATCGGCAGGGCCTTGATCGCGGCGGCCAGGCGGGCCGGGTCGGCGAACGCCGCCTTGTCCAGGCACTCCCGCAGCAGCCCGGCCTTGACCCCCTTGAGTCCGAGCCGGCTCTGCAGGTGGCTGGACAGGGAACGGCTGCCGCGCGGCCGGGCCACCTCGGCGGCAACCCGTTCGGCGCTCCAGTCGGGCAGCAGATCGAGTTCGAAGACGGCCGAACCGTCGCGCCCGATGGCATCGCGCAGGCGGGCCGAAAAGGCGTAGACCAGGCTGCCCTCGACGCCGGTTTCGGTGACCACGAACTCGCCCCGGCGGGTCTCGCCGGCGAAGCTCAGGGCCACCGACTTGAGCGGCTCGCCGGCATGGCGCGTACGGAAGTGCCCGCTCCAGCCGCACTCGAAGCCGCAGTTGGCCGGCTTGAGCGGCGCCACCGCGACGCCCCGGGCCTGCAATACCGGTAGCCAGGCGCCATCGGAACCCAGTTTCGCCCAGCTGCCGCCGCCCAGGGCCAGCACCGTGGCGTCGGCCGTGATCGTCGTTTCGCCTGCCGGGGTGGCGAAGCGCAGGGCGCCCGCTGCGTGCCAGCCCAACCAGCGGTGGCGGACGTGGATGCGCACCCTGGCCGTGCGCAGGCGGTGCAGCCAAGCCCGCAACAAGGGCGCCGCCTTCATCCCGGTCGGGAAGACCCGGCCGGAAGATCCGACGAAGGTCTCGACGCCAAGGCCGCGCGCCCAGGCTCGTAGGTCGTCCGGCCCGAAGTCGGCGATGAGCGGCGCAATCTCGGCCTGGCGCTCACCGTAGCGGGCCAGGAAGGCGGCAGGCGGTTCGGAGTGGGTCAGGTTGAGGCCGCCCTTGCCGGCCATGAGGAACTTGCGCCCGACCGAGGGCATGGCGTCGTAGAGGTCGACTGCGATGCCGTTCTGGCTCAGCACCTCGGCGGCCATCAGCCCGGCCGGGCCGCCGCCGATGACGGCGACGCGGCTCAAGCCGGTTTGACCAGGTCCAGTGCCACCGCCTCCGCCACCTCGATGCCGTCCACGGCGGCGGAAAGGATGCCGCCGGCGTAGCCGGCACCCTCGCCGGCCGGGTACAGGCCCTTGGTGTTCAGACTCTGGTAGCTGGCCCGGTCGCGGGTGATGCGGATCGGCGACGAGGTGCGCGTCTCCACCCCGGTGAGCAGGGCGTCGTTCATGTCGAAGCCGTGAATCTGCCTGCCGAAGGCGACCAGGGCCTCGCGGATGGCGGTGATGGCGAACTCGGGCAGGCAGGTCGACAGGTCGGTCAGGTGAACGCCCGGGGTGTAAGACGGCACTACGGAACCGAATTCGGTGGACGGCCGGTCGGCGATGAAGTCGCCTACCTTCTGCGCCGGGGCGGCGTAGCTCTCGCCGCCGGCCTTGAAGGCGGCCTCCTCCAGGCGGCGCTGGAACTCGATGCCGGCCAACGGGTGTCCCGGAAAGTCGTCCGGCGTGATGCCGACCACCAGGGCGGCGTTGGCATTGCGTTCGTTGCGCGAGTACTGGCTCATGCCGTTGGTGACCACCCGGCCCGGCTCGGAGGCGGCCGCCACCACGGTGCCGCCCGGGCACATGCAGAAGGAATACACCGAACGGCCGTTGCCGCAGTGGTGCACCAGCTTGTAGTCGGCGGCGCCCAGTTGGGGATGGCCGGCGAAGCGGCCGAAGCGCGCCTGGTCGATGAGCGACTGGGGATGCTCGACCCGGAAGCCGATGGAGAAGGGTTTCGGCTCGATGTGGACGCCCCGGTCGTACAGCTTGTAGAAGGTGTCACGGGCGCTGTGGCCGGCGGCCAGCACGACGTGGCGGGTTGGCAAGCGCTCACCGTCAGCGAGGACCACGGCCCGGACCTGGCCCATGCCCTGCTCGTCGCGCTCGATCTCGAAATCCTCGACCCGGGCCTGGAAGCGGATCTCGCCGCCCAGTGCGCGGATCTTCTCGCGCATCCGCTCGACCATGCCGACCAGCTTGAAGGTGCCGATGTGCGGCTTGCTGACCCAGACGATCTCGGGCGGCGCACCGGCCTCGACGAACTCGGTCAGCACCTTGCGGCCGCGATAGCCGGGGTCCTTGATCTGGCTGTGCAGCTTGCCGTCCGAGAAGGTACCGGCGCCACCCTCGCCGAACTGCACGTTGGATTCCGGGTCGAGCTTGCCCTTGCGCCACAGGCCCCAGGTGTCCTGGGTGCGCTCGCGCACCGCCTTGCCGCGCTCCAGTATGATCGGCCGGAAGCCCATCTGGGCCAGGATCAGGCCGGCGAACAGCCCGCACGGCCCCATGCCGATCACCACCGGGCGCTCATCCAGGCCGGCCGGCGCCTTAGCGACATAGTGGTAGGACATGTCCGGGGTGGCCGAGACGTGGCGGTCGTCGCGCAGGCGCTTCAGGACCGACTGTTCGTCCTTCACCGTGCAGTCGACGGTATAGACGAAATGGATGTCGGACTTCTTGCGCGCGTCGACGCCGCGCCGGAACACGGTAAAACCGGTCAGTTCGCGCTCGGCCAGGCCCAACCGTTTCAGGATCGCCGCCTTGAGGTCGGCGTCCGGGTGGTCGAGTGGCAGCTTGATTTCGGTCAGGCGCAGCATGGGGGTCGGGTCAGGGTATGGCGGCCGCCATTTTACTGCAGCGGCTCATACCCTCAGCAGCGCCATCTTCAACGGCGGCTTGCCGTCCGGGCTGGGGAAATCCGCTTCCGGCAGTATCCACTCGGCCTCGCGCACCGGGCGACCGGCCTTGGCGGCGCTGCGCTGCAACTGGTCCAGCCAGGCCTCGCGCTCGACCTCCGCGACGTTGTTGCAGCAGATCAGCGTGCCGCCCTCCGCCGTGGCGAGCAGGGCCGGCTTGAACAGGGCCGGGTAGTCGTTGACCAGGTCGACCACGCCGAACGGGCTCTTGGCGTAGCGCGGCGGGTCGAGGAAAACCAGATCGAACTGGCGCGGTTCCAGTTCCGGGAACGGCGGCAGGCGCTTGCCGCGCACCACCTTGGCCTGGCCCAGGCCGGCGTACTGGCGCACGGCGGCGAAGACATCGCTCTGGATGAAGCGCGGCCTAGTCGCCAGGTCGTTCAGGCGGGCGTTCTCCTTGCCGACCGTCAGGCTCGACTCGGCGAAGTCGACGTTGACCACGAAGCTCGCGCCGGCCTTGGCGGCGGCGAGGCCGACGCCGCAGGTATAGGCGAACAGGTTGAGCACCGACTTGCCGGCCGCCTCCGCCATCACGCGCCGACGCCCGGCGCGCAGGTCGAGAAACAGCCAGGGGTCCTGGCCGGCATGGCGGGCCTGGAAGTGGTAGGCGACGGCCATCTCGTGGATCACGCGCGGGGCATGGGCGGCGACCTTCTTGTCACCCTCGAGCGAATTGCGGATGCGCGAATTGCTCTGGCTGCGGTCGTTGTAGACGGTGACCAGGCCGGGCAGCGCCTCGGCGTAGAAGGCCTCCAGCGCGGCCAGTGCTTCCGGTGTCAGCGCATGGTGAAAGGTCTGCGCCAGGATCAGGTCGCCGTAGCGGTCGACCGTGAGGCCGGGCATGCCCTCCACGCTGCCGTGGAACAGCCGGTAGGCATCGGTCTGTTCGCCGTGCAGGCGGGTCATCAGGCCGGACCGCGCAGAGAAGGCGCTGGCCAGTAGGTCGGTTAGTTGATCGGACACGGGGCGCTCACGGCATCAAGATGGAAGCCGTCATTCTACAGGCGTGGTCAAGTCCCTCGCGTTATCCGGTTGCCGGCCGCTTCAACAGCAGACGTTTGCGTTCCCCGGTGAACGCCCACCAGGGCAACGCCGGACCACCGGCCATGAAACGGGTCACCGACATGAACACGTCCAGTACACAGGGGTCCTGCCGGGTGCCGGTCGCCTCGCACAATGCCGCATAAAGATCGAACGGATCCTGGCCGACCAGATCATCCGGCGCTCGTATCCCGATCAGCCGTAAATCCTCGGCCATTACCTTGCCGATGTTGGGCAGATCCTCCAGGCGGGCAAGACGGCTACGGTCTACCTTGCCCGGGTTCATGCCAGCCGGCGTGGTGATGACGGGGCAATGATCGGTCCGGTGCAGTTACTGGCCTGCACCAGGCTCCTGGACGGACGCCGCGGTATAACTCCAGCCCTGCCTGGCCACGCATTCGTTGGTCAGGGTCTCGATCTTGCCGAGCCACGCCGGGTCGGGAACGGGGGCCGGTGCCGGCGGCGGGGTCTGGCCGGCATAGATCGGCGCCTCCTGCTGCCAGCATTGCTGCATGTTGCCGTACATGGCGCACTGGGTATAAACCGCATTGGCCACCGGGCTGGCCTGAACGGGCACC
Organism: Hydrogenophilaceae bacterium; assembly: GCA_041650095.1. GTDB lineage: Bacteria > Pseudomonadota > Gammaproteobacteria > Burkholderiales > Thiobacillaceae > Parasulfuritortus. Next base: position 4,979 of record JBAZLW010000153.1, read on the forward strand.
GGCATTGGCGTCGTCTGCAGGACCATCATCCGGCAGTTGTAGAAATCGTAGTCGAATTCGCCCAGCGACTTGTTGGGGTTGTGCCAACCGGGAGCGGGCATCGTCCGGCAACCGAACAGACCGATCAGAAGAAAAAAGACCAGGACAAACCGTAGCATGCGGAGATCCCCCATTGCGCAATTCGAGAATGGGGGTTTATATCTCCGCACCGCCATGCCGGCAAGTCGTGTTGTTACTCAAGCCAGCCCGGCCAGTTCGGTTCCCGGCGCCGTTTTCCGCCATGGCGCCGGCTTCCTCACCGCCGCCCAGACCGGGCTTTCCATGGTCAGCGCCAGTTGCCGCGCCAGTTCGGCCATGCCCTGGTAGCCGGCGTAGGCGAATTCGCGTTCCTGGTTGATGTCCAGGAACGGGATGCGCGCCTTCAGCGCGGTGTACATGTTGCGGCCGCCGGCGATCAGGATGTCGGCCCGGTATTCCTTGACCACGCCGATCAGTGCCTTGGGGCTGCCGTCGGTGATCATCTTGGTCTTCTCGCCCATCAGCTCGCGGATGCGTTCCTTGTCTTCCTCGGTCGACTTGCCGGTGCCGGTGGCGACCACCTCCATGCCCAGGTCCTGCAGGGCCGAGACGATGGACCAGGACTTCACGCCGCCGGTGTAGAGCAGGACGCGCTTGCCCTTGAGGCGGGCGCGCCAGGGTTCCAGCAAGGCGTGCGCCCTGGCCTCCTCGCGGGCGATCACGGCCTCGGTGCGCGCCGTCAGGTCGGGGTCGCCGATCAGGCGGGCGAATTCGCGGAAGGCGTTGGAGGTGTCGGTGACGCCGTAGAAGCTGCCTTCGAAGAAGGGCACGCCGTAATTGGTCTGCAGCTTGCGCGCGACGTTGAGCAGGGCCTTGGCGCAGACCACCATGTTGGCCTTGGCCCGGTGCATGGTCTGCACCTCGTGGAAGCGGGCGTCGCCGGACAGGTTGCCGAGGATGCGCAGGCCGAGTTCGTCGAACAGGGGCGCAACGTGCCAGAACTCGCCGGCGATGTTGTACTCGCCGACCATGCAGACGTCGTGCGTGGCGATGCCGGCCGGGTGCGGCTTGGCCGGCTCCGGCTCGCGGGTGCCGATGACGTACTTGAACATGGCCTCGCCGGCCAGGCGGTTGCCCAGGTTCTTGGTGCCGTAGAAACCGGCCGCATCGACCGGGATGACCGGCACGCCGACCCGCTCCGAGGCGGCCTTGCAGATCCCCTCGACGTCGTCGCCGGTGAGCGCCGGGACGCAGGTGTTGTAGACGAACACGGCGGGCGGGTGGTACTCGTCCACCGCCTGCTTGATGGCGTGGAACAGGCGCTTCTCGCCCCGGCCCATGATCACGTCCTGTTCGGTCAGGTCGGTGGTCATGCCGATCTTGTACAGGGTCGGGCCCGAGGAGCGGGTGCCGCGGTTGTCCCAGGACGAACCGGCGCAGGCGATCGGGCCGTGCACGATGTGGGCGACGTCGGCGATCGGCAGCAGGGCGATCTGGGCGCCGTCGAACGAGCAGCCGCCGGCGGTGGCGCCCGGCTTGGGCTTGGCGCAGCCCGACTTGGACTTGGCGTTGTGCGCGCAG
>JBAZLW010000154.1:0-6542 GCA_041650095.1 Hydrogenophilaceae bacterium
CGGAGCCGCGCTCGATGCTGCCGGTGGCGTCCTTGATGCCGACGATGCCCGGCACCTGGGCCAGGCGCAGTACGGTGTCGTTGCCGATGTCGGAAGCGGTGCGGCCGGGCACGTTGTACAGGATGAGCGGCAGGTCGACCGCCTCGGCGATGGCCTTGAAATGCAGGTACAGGCCTTCCTGGGTCGGCTTGTTGTAATACGGCGCCACCGACAGGCCGGCCACCGCGCCGGCTGCCTTGGCGCAGCGGGTCAGCTCGATCGCCTCGACGGTGGAATTGGCCCCGGTTCCGGCGACGATGGGAATGCGCCCGGCCGCCTGTTCGACCGCGCTGCGGATCAGCCGGCAATGCTCTTCCGGGTTGACCGTGGGCGACTCGCCGGTGGTGCCGACGATGACCAGGGCATCGGTACCCTGGTCGACGTGCCAGTCCACCAATGCGCGCAAACGAGGCAGATCGAGACTGCCATCGGGCAGCATGGGAGTGACAAGGGCGACTAGGCTGCCGGTCAACATGATCGAATATCGTTCTGGGAAAAAAGGAAATTGTAGCTGAAAACCGCTCAGTTCTTGATGGCACAGAGCCGTTGCACCCGGGCAGGGGGTTCTCCCGCCTCCAGGACATCCTCGTAGGCCACCACCCGCATGCGACCGCGCACGGCCTCGAGAAGTTCGCCCGGCATCAGCAAATGCTGCGGGTTGCGCGGTCGGCCGTAGACTTCCTGGCCCATCGAGAAGGTCGCATAGATGAGCACCCCGCCGGGCGACAGAGCCTCGATCAGGAGTGGAAACAACGGCCGATGCAGGTAATTGGTCACCACCACGCCTTGATAGGCACCGGACTCGAATGGCCAGGCCTGAGCCTCCAGATCGTGCTGGCGCCAGGACACGCCCGGGGTCGCCCGCACCGGCTCCGACAAGGCGAGGTCGATATCGACCGCCTCGACCGGATGGCCAAGCCCAGCCAGCAAGACAGCATGGCGGCCGTTGCCGCAGGCGAGGTCGAGTACCCGGCCATGGGCCGGAATCATTTCCGCCCAGCGCGCGACCCAGGGCATCGCCGTCATGGCGCCACCATCCCGCGCATGGCCGCGTTACCGGATTCCAATGCCTGGCCCCAGAATCGCTCCAGATAGGCCGGCAGATACATGATGGAAAAATAAAGCACCAAAAAACCGGCGCCGATAGTGATCGGGAAGCCCACGGCAAAGATGTTCAACTGCGGCGCGGCCCGGGTCATCATGCCGATGGCCAGGTTGGCGGTCAGCAGGGCCGCCGTGATCGGCAGGGCGATATGCAGGCCGGTCTTGAAGATGGTTGCCGCCCAGCCGAGCAGGACCATGAATCCCTGCCCGGACGACGACTGCAACACGACCGGCACATCGTAAAAACTCTGCCAGAGCGCGGCGATGACCAGATGATGCCCGTTCATCGCGAACAGGACCAGGATGCTGGTAAGGGTCAGGGATTGCGCCAACACCGGCGTCTGGGCGCCGTTGACGGGGTCGTACAGGCTGGCCATCGACAAACCCATCTGCAGTCCCATGAATTGGCCGGCGAACTCCAGGGCGGCGAAGACGATGCGTATTGAAAAACCGAGCGCCAGGCCGATGGCGATCTGCTGCAGCAGGATCAGCAGTCCCGCGCCGGACACCAGCGCCACCTGGGGTGGCGGCGGCAGCGTCGGCGCGATGACCACGGCCAGCGCGACGGCGAGCCCCAGCCGGACCATGTTGGGCGCCGACCGGTTGCCCAATAGTGGATCGACCGCGAGCCAGGCCAGTATCCGCACGAAGGGGTAGAAGAACAGCGCCATCATCCAGTTCAGGTCGGCGCTGGAAACGGTCAGCATCAAGGAGCCTCTGAATGAATCCAGCGCTGCGCGCGTTGCCGCGGGAAGCGCCCGTCTGCGGCGTTGCGCCGCATGCGAAAACGAGCCTGCGCAGGCAGCGCTTTAGGGCGAGTTTCGAGCGAAGCGGCCATGAAATAACCATTCGCTGCGCACCGCACCTTGCATCCCATCCCGCATAACCCTCGTCGCGCCCACGATGGATTCATTCAGAGGCTTCCTAGCCCACCAGGGTGGGGATGCTGCCATACAGCCTGACCACGAAGTCGACCAACATGGTCAACATCCAGGGGCCGAGCAGGACCAAGACCAGAAACATCACCACCAGTTTCGGGATGAAGGTGAGGGTCATTTCGTTGATCTGGGTCGCCGCCTGAAAGATGCTGATCAGCAGGCCGGTGACCAGGGAGGCCAGCAACAACGGCCCCGCGGTCAGCATGGCGACCTCAAGGGCCTGACGCACGATGGCAATGACGGTATCCGGCGTCATAGCTGATAGGTCGCCACCAGCGAGGCAATCAGCAGGTTCCAGCCGTCGGCGAGGACGAACAGCATCAGCTTGAACGGCAGCGACACCAGCATCGGCGACAGCATCATCATGCCCATCGACATCAGCACGCTGGCCACCACCATGTCGATGATCAGGAAGGGAATGAAGACGATGAAGCCGATCTGGAAGGCGGTCTTCAACTCGCTGATCACGTAGGCCGGCACCAGTATCTTCATCGGTGTCTCTTCCGGCCCCTGCAGGGGCGGATGGTTGGCCATCTTGACGAACAGGGCCAGATCCTCCTCGCGCGTCTGCTTGAGCATGAAGGCCTTGAGCGGCTGCGCGCCGACGTCGACCGCCTGGACGAAGCTGATCTGGTTTTCCGAATAGGGCTTCCAGGCCACGTCGTAGATCTTGTCGAACACCGGCGCCATGATGAAGAAGGTCATGAACAGCGCCAGCCCGACCACCACCTGGTTGGGCGGCGCCTGCATGGTACCGATGGCCTGGCGCAGCAGCGAGAGGACGATGACGATGCGGGTAAACGAGGTCATCATCAGCAGCATCGCCGGCAGGAAGGTCAGCGAGGTGAGCAGCAGCAGGGCCTCGATGCTGAAGGTGTAATTGGTGCTGCCGCCGGCGCCCGGCGTGCTGGTGAAGGCCGGCAGGCCCGGCGCCGCAAGGGCCAGGCCGGGCGCCAGGATCAGGCCGAGCACGAGCAGACGACGCATGGTCAGGATTTGGTCCGGCGCAGCAGTTCCGACAGTTTGTCGGCAAAGGGGGCGCTCGCCGGCACCGGCGTGGTATCGATGCCTTCCGGCTTGGCCAGGGTATGCAGGGTGCTGACATGCCCCGAGGCGACGCCGACCAGGACCCAGGTATTCTGCACCTCGACCACCACCAGGCGCTCGCGCGGGCCCAGCATAACCCCGCCGACCACCTTGACCACGCCCTGTGCGCCGGTCTGGACCGGACCATAGCGGCGCAGCAGCCAGAAGAAGCCATATAGCATGGCCAGCACCACCACGAGCCCCATCAGGGCCTGAAAGAAGGCGCCGAAGGCGGAGCTCTGCGGCAGGGCATCCGCCGCATGCACGGCAGTCGGCATCATGCCGGACAGCAGGATCGCCGGCACCAAGGGGAATTTCATCGGTTGATGCGGCGCAGCCGTTCGGCCGGACTGATGATGTCGGTAAGACGGATGCCGAACTTGTCGTTCACCACGACCACCTCGCCCTGGGCAATCAGGCAGCCGTTGACCAGGACGTCCATCGGCTCGCCGGCCAGGCCGTCCAGTTCCACCACCGAGCCCTGGGCCAATTGCAGCAGGTTGCGGATGGCGATCTTGGTGCGGCCGAGCTCGACCGTCAGCTGGACCGGGATATCGAGGATCAGATCGAGATTGTTGGCCGCCGCCGGATGGCCGTCGGCAGAGAGATTCTGGAAGATTTGCGCCTTCTGAGGCTCAGGAGCGATTTGCGCGTCCACGCTGGCCTGTTCCGCCATCGCGGCGGCCCAGTCGTCCTCGGCACCGCCTGCGGTCTTGCCCGACGTATCCTGCTCGGCCATGGCGGCCGCCCAGTCGTCTGCCGTTACGTCTTTTTCTGCTTCTTCGCTCATCGCTTGACCCCGGCGATCGCCGCCCGCTCACGCCCTTGTAGCACGCGCTCCACCTTCAGAGCGAGCTGCCCGTTCTTCTGGCCATAATGGCATTCGAACAACGGCACGCCATCCACTTCGGCGATTACCGCGTCGGGTAGATCCAGAGAGATCACATCGCCCGCCTTCAGGTCCAGTATCTGCCGCAAGGTGATGGCCGCTTGCCCCAGATGCGCCACCAGTTCGACTTCGGCGTCCTGAACCTGAAGCGACATCTCGGTCACCCAGCGTTCGTCCGCCTCTGCGCGGTCAGCCTGCATCGTGCTGGTGAGCTGATCCCGCATGGGCTCAATCATACTGTAGGGCATGCAGATGTGGAAATCGCCGCCGGAGGTGCCCAGTTCGATATTGAAGGTACTGACCACCACCACCTCGGTCGGGGTGGCGATATTGGCGAACTGGGTGTTCATCTCGGAGCGTACGTATTCCAACTGAACCGGGTGGATAGGCTCCCAGGCCTTGCCGTATTCTTCGAACACCACATCGAGCATCTTGCGGATGATGCGCTGCTCGGCGAGGGTGAAGTCGCGGCCTTCCACCCTCATGTGATAACGGCCATCGCCACCGAACAGGTTATCCACCACCAGGAACACCAGATTGGGGTCGAAAACGAACAACGCCGTGCCACGCATCGGCGGCATGTGCACCAGGTTCAGGTTGGTGGGAACAATCAGGTTGCGAACGAACTCGCTGTATTTGATGACCGAGACCGGGCCGACCGATATCTCGGCGGTACGGCGGATCAGGTTGAACAGACCGATGCGGAAGTTACGGGCAAACCGCTCATTGATGATCTCCAGGGTCGGCATCCGGCCCCGGACGATCCGTTCCTGACGCCCGATATCGTAGGTACGAACCCCCCCCGCGCCCGCATCCTCGGCCGTTTCCTCGGGTTCCCCCGTTACGCCGCGAAGCAGTGCATCGACTTCTTCTTGGGAGAGGATGTCGTCAGCCACGATCCTCCTATTGGATGATAAAGGCGTTGAACAACACTTTCTTCACCCCTTTTTCGGCCGACTCGGCGCGGAGAATATCATTGAGCTGCTTCTGCACATCGGTGGCCAGTTTATCCTTGCCCTCCAGCACCGACAGTTCCTCGGCGTTCTTGCTCGACAGCAGGCGGATGATGGCGTCCCGGACCTCGGGCATATGCTGTTTGAGCTTTTCCTGGATTTGAGCATCGGCCACCTGCAGATGAATCTCGACCTGCAGATAGGTTTCGCCATCGGCCAGATTGACCGTGAAGGACTCCAGCTTCTCGTAAACGGGGGGGTGTTCATCCTCGGCAACCACCTCGGCACCATGCTTGGCATCGGCCCCCGGTTTCGGCGTCAACAAAAGCACCGCCCCGACCGCCAGGACCAAGAGCACCACCACAGCCAGGGCGGTGATGATCAGCAATTTCTTCTTGCTCTTGCCTTTTGGTTGTTCCGGCTCAACCGCGACAGTTTCTTCCTTTGCCATTGCTCGCTTCCTCAGCCTTCAAAAGCACCCGATAATTCCGAAAAATAGCACAAAAACAGGGTCTTTCATAAATAAGCTTAAGTTTTTTATCACCCAAGAACGAGGCGGCGCCCACGGTCCGGCGAACTGAGCGCCACGCCGGGCAGACCGAATAATCCTCAAGCGAAAAAGTCGAGCAGCGAGGTCCCGGAAACCCGGATAGCCAGGGTAGATTGGCCTTCCTCAGCCGAAGATAGCGTGGACATACCGCCGTGGCTGAAGCCTGGCCCCTGTTCTGCCTTGTCGCGTTGTCCAAATGACTGATCGCTGACCATAGCCTCGCCCATGGCGATTCCCGCACTCGCCATCATCTCGCGCAACCTGGGCAGGGCCGCCTCGATCGCGTCCCGCACATTTGGGTTGGCCGAGAAAAATTGTGCCGTCGCCTCCTGCCCACTCAGGTTGAGCCGAACCTCCACGGCGCCGAGACTGGGAGGATTCAGGACCAATTCCGCCATCTGGCCGTGCCGGCCAGCCAGCCAGACGACCTTGTCGCCCAGTTCCTGCTGCCAGGCAGGGGCCCCGAAGCCACTTTGCATGCCGAGCACCAGTTTTCCCGACTGGCCGGCGGCGTGACCGCGGACGGCAAGCAGCGCAGCCTCCTGCCCGGACACCGGCATCGTTACGGCATCCGATGTCGCGATGGAGGCAGCCGCGTCTTTCGAAACCGGCAAAACACTTAATGTGGCCAACCTCGGATCATCCGGAAGCAGATCGGAAGACGATGGCTCCGGTTTGGCAATCTCGATCTTGCTTACATCCAACCGGGCCCCGATCAGGCCCGGTTTGGCCTGACCGGCAATTACTGCCCGCGGATTCGGCAATTTTTTCCCACTGGGTCCTTGATCAATAGTGATCGCAACCAGGGCAGCGGCGGGGGCGGTAACGGCTCCCGGCACTGCCGTTTGCGCCGGCTTGCCGGCATCCGCCGCCACTGGCACAGCCTGCGCCTCAAGCACCACCCCAGCCATATTCCTTGCTGCCGCCACGACTTCAGCCACAACCCCAGGCACAGTTGCAGTTACGGCGTCAGGCACTACCCC
>JBAZLW010000155.1:0-6515 GCA_041650095.1 Hydrogenophilaceae bacterium
TCGGCAGGATATCGTTCATGCCGCGCACGGCGCGGAGGGTTTCATTGGCCATAATGGGTCATCACATAATTCTCGACGATGGCCTGGAATTCCTCGGCGATGCGCTCGCCCTTGAGGGTGACGGTCTTGACGCCGTCCACGTAGACCGGGGCCACCGGTGTTTCGTTGCTGCCGGGCAGGGAGATGCCGACGTTGGCGTGTTTCGATTCGCCCGGGCCGTTGACCACGCAGCCCATCACCGCCACGTTCAGGTGTTCGACGCCGGGGTAGCGGCCACGCCAGACCGGCATCTGGCCGCGCAACCAGTTCTGGATGCTCTGGGCCAGTTCCTGGAACACGGTCGAGGTGGTGCGACCGCAGCCGGGGCAGGCGGTTACCAGCGGGGTAAAGGCGCGCAGGCCCATGGTCTGGAGGATCTCCTGGGCGACCTGGACCTCGGTGCTGCGCGATTCGCCCGGTCGCGGCGTCAGCGACACCCGGATGGTGTCGCCGATGCCTTCCTGCATCAGCACCGCCAGGGCCGCGGTCGAGGCGACGATGCCCTTGGAACCCATGCCCGCCTCGGTCAGGCCGAGGTGCAGGGCGTAATCGCAGCGCGCGGCCAGGTCGCGGTAGACCCGGATCAGGTCCTGCACGCCGGACATCTTGCAGGACAGGATGATCCGGTCGCCGGCGAGGCCGAGTTCCTCGGCGCGCGCAGCCGATTCCAGCGCCGAGGCGATCAGGGCGTGGCGCATCACCTCCTCGGGCTCGTGCGGCACGGCCCGCTTGCCGTTGTCGTCCATCATCCGGGCCAGCAGTTCCTGGTCCAGGCTGCCCCAGTTGACGCCGATCCGCACCGCCTTGTCGTACTTGCAGGCGATCTCGATCAGGGTGGCGAACTGGTCGTCCCGCTTGCTGCCGCGGCCGACGTTGCCCGGGTTGATGCGCAGCTTGGCCAGGGCCTGGGCGCATTCCGGCACCTCGGTGAGCAACTTGTGGCCGTTGTAGTGGAAATCGCCGATCAGTGGCACCGGACAGCCCAGGCCATCGAGCCGTTCCCGGATCGCCGGTACGGCGCGGGCCGCCTCCATGGTGTTCACGGTCAGCCGGACCAGTTCGGAACCGGCCTGCCAGAGTTCATGGGTCTGGGCAACCGTGCCGGCGACATCGGCGGTATCGGTGTTGGTCATGGCCTGCACCACCACGTCGGCACCGCCGCCGACCGGGATGCCTCCCACCAATACGCGCCGCGACGGGCGCCGGACTACGGGATGCGTCATTCCAGGGTCAGCCTTGCCACTTTGTCCCCGGTATAGGGCCGCAAATCAATCGTCTTGCCATCATAACTGAGGCGTACGGTGGCTGCGCTGCCCACCACCAGCCGAAACGGCGGTGTGCCGCGCAGAGTCAGTTGCTCGCCGGCACGCAACAGGCGGCTGTAATGCTTGTCGTCGCCGGAAACCACTTCGATCCAGGAATCCGTTTCCTCGGCGACCAGTTGCAGGGTGTGGCTGGCGCGCGCCGGTACCGGCGTCTGGGCGGGCGGCGACGAAAATATCGAGAAGGGCGAGGAGAAGGACGGCGCAGAGGCAGGGGCAGGCGCCGCCGCCGGCGCGACCGGCTTGGCGGGCGTCGGGGCGACCGGCTTGGCGGGCGCAGGGGCGACCGGGCTGGCCGGCGCAGGGGGCACGGGCTGAACAACGGCCTGGCTCCCGGACGGGGCCGGTGCCGGACTGGCCGACATCGGCATGGCGGGCGCGACCGGAGCGGGCGGCAGCGTCGTCGGCGCGGCGGGGTCGACGACCGGAGCGGGTTCCGCCGGCACGCCTTCGACCGGTGCGGGTACGGCAGGCGCCGGCAAAGGCTGGGTCGAAACGGCCGGCCCGGCCGGGACATAGGCCTCCTCGCCCTGGCGGAGCCAGGTATACAGCAGCGCCACCAGGACCAGGAACAGCCCGAACACGGCCATGGGCAGCAGCAGCCAGCGGCGCACCGGCGAGGCACGGAAACGCAATTCTTCGGAGTGCGCGGTAATGGTCTCGGTCGGGTTGGTTGGCGCCTCGGCGACGACCGGCAGGCTGTCCAGGGGCACCCCAACCAGACGGGCATAGTTGCGGATGAAGCCGCGCACGAAGACCGTCGCCGGCAGGCGGCTCTCGTCCTCTGTTTCCAATGCCTCGATCTGGCGGCTGGTCAGTTTCAGCTTTTCCGCAACCTGGGCGACGGTCATTCCCTTGGCTTCGCGCGCCTGGGCCAGAATTTGGCCGTAGCCCTGGGCAATCAACTCACTCATTGCTTGCCTCCCGGCATGTCATATTGACCGTTCAACAGCCAGCCCGCCTCCTGCGAATCCGGATAGTTCCGCCGCAACTGGAGGCCGTAGTTGGCCTCGGCGACACGGTTGTCGCCCCGGCGTTCCAGTTTCACGGCCAGCCAGAGTGCGCTCGGGTCGAGGCTGCCCTGCGCCTCCAGTTGCTGAAACACGGTCCTGGCCGCGGCGATATTGCCTCGGCGGTACTGTATCTCGGCCAGGGTCACCAGGGCCTGGGGCTGGTTGTCGACCCGGATCAGGGCGCGCCTGGCGTAGCCTTCGGCCTCGACCAGATCGCCACTCTTCAGGGCGCAGTGGCCGGCATTGGCCAGTGCCCGTTCGGGCATGGCATAGAGCGGGTTCTTCCAGGCCTGTTCGAAATGCTGCATGGCCTCGGCCCGGCGCTGACGCGAGCACAGGAAGTAGCCGTAATTGTTGTGGGCCTCGGAATATTGCGGCGCCAGTTCGATCGAGCGGCGGAAATTGGCTTCGGCCTCCTTGTCCTCCAGCAGCGCCGCATGGACCAGGCCGAGTATGTTGTAGGCGGGCGCATAGCCGGCATCCGACTGGATCGCCTCGCGTACTTCCTGCAAGGCCACCGAGTATTGCCGCTGCATGTAGTACTGGGCCGCCAGCTCGGTATGGATGCGGGCCCGGGGACTGGCCGCCTCCATCCGTTCGCTGTCCTGGCCACGCGAGGCCGGGGGCTGTTGCGCGCAGCCTGCCAGCACCAGGGCCAACATGAGGTAGAACCAGCTTGTCTTCATGCCGCGGACTCCATTCGTTTGATGGTACGTCGGGTCTTGTCCATGACTTGCCCGGCCAACTGGCCGCAGGCGGCGTCGATGTCGTCGCCGCGCGTCTTCCGCGTCGTGGTGACGATGCCTTCGGCCAGCAGGCGGGCGGCGAAGGCGCGCACCCGGTCGCCGGGCGAACGGCGGTAACCCGAGTCGGGGAAGGGATTGAACGGGATCAGGTTGAACTTGCAGGGCACGTCGCGCACCAGTTCGATCAGTTGTTCGAGGTGTTCCGGGCGGTCGTTGACCCCGTCCAGCATCACGTACTCGAAGGTGATGAAGTCGCGCGGGGCGGTTTCGAGATAACGCCGGCAAGCCGCCATCAGCTCCTTGAGCGGATACTTGCGGTTGATCGGCACCAGTTCGTCGCGCAGCGCGTCGTTGGGCGCATGCAGGGAAACCGCCAGGGCCACCGGCATATCCTGGCGCAACCGGTCCATGGCCGGGACGATGCCGGAGGTGGACACGGTGACGCGCCGGCGCGACAGGCCGTAGGCGTGGTCGTCCAGCATCAGCGAGATCGCAGTGACGGTGTTGTCGTAGTTGAGCAGAGGTTCGCCCATGCCCATCAAGACCACGTTGGAGATGATCCGTTCACCCTTCGGGTCGCGGTTGAGTTGTCTGTTGGCCCACCAGAGCTGGCCGATGATCTCGGCCGTGGTCAGGTTGCGGTTGAAGCCCTGGCGGCCGGTCGAGCAGAAGCGGCATTCCAGGGCGCAGCCGACCTGGGTCGAGACGCACAGGGTGCCGCGCTCGCCGTCGGGGATGAAGACGGTCTCGACGTGATTGCCGGGGCCGACTTCCAGGAGAAACTTGCGGGTGCCATCCTCGGAGACCTGCTCCTTGAGCAGCACCGGCGGCCGTATCTCGGCCATGGCCTGCAGCTTTGCGCGCAGACTCTTGGCCAGGTCGGTCATCTGCTCGAAATCATCGGCGCCGTAGTGGTGCAGCCAGCGCAGCACCTGCTTGGCGCGGAAGGGCTTCTCGCCGATTTCCTGAAACCAGTCGGTGAGGCCCTTGAGATCGAAATCGAGCAGATTGACGCGGTTCAAGGCAGCGCCGCGCAGAGGCACCTCATCCCCCTCTCCCGCAGGCGGGAGAGGGCGGAGGAGAGGGGAATTTTGCGGGTTGCCCTGCGCGATCATTGTCACCTGTTACCGAGCGATCAGCGGGAATAGATCTGATGGCCGGGGAAGAAGTAGGCGATTTCCACGGCGGCCGTCTCGGGGGCGTCGGAGCCATGCACGGCATTGGCGTCGATGGACTCGGCAAAGTCGGCGCGGATGGTGCCCGGCTCGGCCTTCTTGGGATCGGTAGCGCCCATCAGTTCGCGGTTCTTGGCGATGGCGCCCTCGCCTTCCAGGACCTGGACCATGACCGGGCCGGAGATCATGAACTCGACCAGGTCGTTGAAGAACGGACGGCCCTTGTGCACGGCGTAGAAGCCTTCGGCCTCGGCACGGGACAGGTGGATCATCTTGGATGCGATGATCTTCAGGCCGTTGGTCTCGAAGCGGCTGTAGATCTTGCCGATCACGTTCTTGGCGACGGCGTCGGGCTTGATGATGGAAAAGGTGCGTTCGATAGCCACGTTATAAATCTCCGGATAAGAAAAAAAGAACTTTAAAAGGTCGGCAAAAATAGCACGAAACCCCCTTAAAATGAAGGCAAATCCATGACGAGGAGGAGACTATCGTGGCTGAGGAAAGCGCTCCGGAGGAAGGTAGCGACATCCGCCGCAAGGCTACCGCTCGGCTCGGCATCGCTGCCATCGTGACCGTACTGGCTCTGGCCGGGCTATGGTGGCTGGACCAGTCCGGCGAGGAAAAACCAAAACCGGCTGCCCCCTCGCCCATCGTCTCCGCGCCCGCTCCCATCCCGCCGGCACCGCCGGTCGAAGCCGTCGAGCCCGCGCCGGATAACGGTCGCCAGCCTCCCACCGACGAGGCGCCGGCCACGCCGCCACCACCGCCGGCCATGACCCTGCCGTCGCCCGGCAAACCGGCCGCCACCCGGCCGACCCGTGCGATCGAACCGGCACCCGCGCCGGCCGTCGCCAAACCGCTGCCACCTCCGGCCACGGGCGATTACGTGGTCCAGCTCGGCTTTTTCAGCAATCCACGCAACGCCGAGGAACTGGTCGAGCGGCTGAAGAAACAGGGCATCCGGGCCTACACCGAGACCCGCGTCCAGGTCGGTCCCTTCCAGAACAAGGCCGAGGCGGAAAAGGCCCAGGCCGAGCTGAAACGCATGGGTATCAGCGGCCTGTTGGGCACCACGAAATAAGCCAGCCGGGCTCGTCCGGCCCGGCCTGGAAGGCGCAATCGAGGCCGATTCCCGCGACCCAGGCCAGGCGATCGCCGATCAACAACAGGGGCAGCCTGCTGCGCTCTCCGTCCGGTACGCCAGCCTCGCGCAGCAGGTTCTTCAGGGTTCGCGCGGGCCGCCGGCAATCCGGCCGCAACCGCTCGCCACCGGTGCGCCAGACCAGCCTCGCCCCATCCGCCGGCAATCGGCTCGCCGCCAGGCCCTCGCCCACGACGGGCCGGAAACGCAGGCGGCCATATCCGCCCAGGACCAGTTCGGCCTCGCCATGCCAGCGCCATTCACCCTCCGGCGCGGCCGGCGCCACCGCCTCCAGGCCGATGCGGCCGCCGCGCCGGACCAGCACGCGGCCGGCCACGGCCAGTTGCGGATGCCGGTCCGGATCGGCATGGAGCAATTGCGCCAGTGCCTCTTCCAGCCAGGCCCGGCTGGGCGGCGCAGCGGTCTCGCGCCGCAGCCAGTAACGCAGCAGGTTGCGTGCCCGCGCCGGGCCGAGCCCAGCCAGTACGTCCAGGCGCAGGCCGGCGGCCTCCCCGGCCAACGCCAGATCGGCCGCGGCCAGGTCGTCCAGCAGGCCGGCGCTCTCGGCCAGTTGCCCGGCGCTGCGGGCGAGTACCTGACGACAGGCCGGAAAGCGCTGCTCCAGTTGCGGCATGACCTCGTGGCGCAGCCAGTTGCGGGTCAGCGCGAGGTCGGCATTGCTCTCGTCGTCGATGTATTCGATGGCCTGAGCATGGGCATGCGCGTGCAGGGCGACACGGCTGACCGAGAGCAGCGGACGCAGGATCGCCCCGCTTTCGCAGTCGCGCTGCCCGGCCATGGCGGCCAGGCCATGCACCCCGGCGCCGCGCAGCAGGCGGAACAGCAGGGTCTCGGCCTGGTCGTCGAGATGGTGGGCCAGGACGATGTAATCCACGTCCTGCTCGGCATAGGCCCGGTAGCGCGCGGCGCGTGCCGCCGCCTCCAGGCCGGAGGCATCGGCCACGACCTCGACCCGGCAGACGGTCAGGGGAATGTCGAGTCGGTCGCAGACGCGGCGGCAGTGCTCGGCCCAGGCATCGGCGTTGACCGAGAGGCCATGATGGACATGCACGGCGGCC
>JBAZLW010000156.1:0-6437 GCA_041650095.1 Hydrogenophilaceae bacterium
TCCGGGCTGGCGAGCAGGCGGCCGACCTCTTCCAGGCGCTGGTCGAGTTGGTCGAGTTTGGCGAGCAGGGTGGGTTTCATTTTTTTGCTGTCAGCGGTCAGCTAAGGCGATCTGCTTTTTGATTTTGCTGAAAGCTGACCGCTGACAGCTATTGGCTAATCAGAATGCAAGTTGTACAGGCGGGCGATCAGTTGCTGCAGTTCGTCGCGTTCGTCGCCGGTGGTCTGGTTGAGGGCGTGGCTGGGCTCGTGCAGCAGCTTGTTCATCAGGCCATGGCTGAACGCCTCCAGCACCGCCTGGGGATCGTCGCCACGGGCCAGGCGCTTGTGCGCCTTTTCCATCTCGTGCCGGCGCAGGCGGTCGGCGTGGTCGCGCAGGGCGCGCACCGTGGGCACCGTCTTGCGGGTGTCCAGCCAGTGCATGAATTCGTTGACCCCGGCGGCGACGATGGCTTCGGCCTGTTCCACCTTGGAGTTGCGGGCGTCGTGGCCGGCACGGACCACCTCGCCGAGGTCATCGACGGTGTACAGGAAGATGTCGCTGAGTTCCCGCACCTCGGCCTCGACGTCGCGCGGCACCGCCAGGTCGACCATGAACATGGGCCGGTGCTTGCGCGCCTTCAAGGCGCGCTCGACCAGGCCGAGGCCGACGATGGGCAGCGGGCTGGCGGTCGAGGTGACGACGATGTCGAACTGGTGCAACAGCTCCGGCAGGCTGGTCAGGGCGCCCGCCTCGCCGCCGAACTTGGCGGCCAGGTCACGGGCGCGGTCAATGGTGCGGTTGACCACCATCAGCCGCTTGGGCTTCTTGGCGGCGAAGTGGGTGGCGACCAGGTCGATCATCTCGCCGGCGCCGATGAACAGCACGGACTGCTCGGAGATGGAGGCGAAAATGCGCTCGGCCAGGGTGACCGCGGCCGCGGACATCGATACCGTGCTGGCGCCGATCTCGGTCGAGGTGCGGACATCCTTGGCGACCGAGAAGGTACGCTGAAACAGCTTGTTCAGCAGGAGGCCGAGGGTGCCGGCCTCCTGGGCCTTTTCCGCGGCCTGCTTCATCTGGCCGAGGATCTGGGTCTCGCCGAGGACCATGGAGTCGAGCCCGGAGGCGACCCGGAAGGCGTGCTTCACGGCCTGGTCGCCCGGCAACTGGTACAGATAGGGCTTCACTTCCTGCGCCTTGAGGCCATGGAAGCCGGCCATCCACTCGGCCACGGCCTCCGGCTCCGGGGTGTTGCAATAGACCTCGGTGCGGTTGCAGGTGGACAGGATGGCGGCCTCGCGCGCCACGCCGTGGCCGTTCACGTCCGCCAGCGCCCGCATCAGGATATCGGCGGGGAAGGCGACCCGCTCCCGGATCGAGACCGGGGCGGTGTGGTGGTTTACGCCACAGGCGAAAAGCTGCATCTGTTTGAAATGCTGGGGCAAATGGGTGGGCATTGTACCGCGAAGGTCGACGGCAACCCAGTTGCCGTCATCAGTTGAATTCGAATCCCCGTCCCGGCTGGTTTGGCGGTGGCGGCGGCTTGTGTTCCTTGGCCGGCTTGGGCTCGGCTTTGACCGGTTCTTCTCTGACCGTTCCTTCGCTCTCCGGTTCTATGCCAGGCACGCTTGGTTCTGCCGGCGGTTTGGCCGGGGCGGGCTGAGGTTTCACCAGCGGGTGGCCTGGTTCCAGTGCCGGTTTCGGTTCGCCGGCCGCTTCGCCCGGGGCCGGTTTCGCCTCGTCCGCAGGGGGCGCGGGCGGTAACGATGGCGGCGGCGCGGGCGGGTTCTCCGCCAGGAAGGCGGCGACCTCATCCGCCCACTCGCGCTGTCGGCTTTCCGAACTGGCCACCAGTGGTCGCAGGATGGGGGCCATGGACTTGAGAAGCTGCACCGGCAGGGCGCTGGTGAACTTGTAATTGGCCGCCTGTGCGCCCGGTACGTAGGCGGTGACGACGCCATAGAAGTGGCGGCCGATGAAGAAGGCGAAGGTGGCGACCCGGTTGACCACCCTGGATTCCAGGACCGCGCCGTTCGGCGCGTAGGTATCGAAACGCTGGTCGCCGGTGCCGGTCTTGCCGCCGATGGCGAGCTTGCCCTGCTGGGTGGTGAAGGCGCCGGCGACTCGGCGCGCGGTGCCCTGTTCGACCACATTGATCATCGCCTGACGGACCACCCTGGCGACTTCGGCCGGGATGACCCGCTCCGACGCCGGCGCCCGGCTGGCGAAGACGGTGTGGTAAGGCGTGCCGGCGGCAAAGTCGAGCCGCTTGAGGGTGACCGGGCTGAGCTTGACACCGTCGTTGAGGACGATGCCGATCAATTCGGCCAGTGCGGCCGGGCGGTCGGCCGAGGACCCGATGGCGCTGGCATAGGACGGTACCAGGCTGGCGAACGGGTAGCCCAGCCTTCGCCAGCGCTGGTGGATTTCCTGGAAAGCCTCGATCTCCAGCAGGGACTGGATGCGGATGTCCTGGGCATTCTTGCGCCCGGTCTTGAACAGCCAGTCGTAGCCGGCGATCCGTTCCTTGGCGCTGGCCTCGACCAGGGCGTCCCAACGGGCACCGGGATGCTGGCGCAGATAGGCGACCAGCCAGAGCTCGAGCGGATGGATCTGGGTGATGTAGGCTCGATCGGCCAGGTTGTAGCGGTCCGGACCGTAGTTCTCATAGAGCTTCTGCAACTCGGCGTCGTCCCAGGCATCCGGGTTGACCAGGCGGGACTTCATGAAGGCCTTGAAGGCGGCGGGATCGGCCTGGGGTTCCATGTAGCGGTAGACCGCCGCCAGCCGGACCGGATGCGCGGCCAGGTGGTTGAGCAGGATGTCATTGATCTTCCCGGAATCCAGGCCGCGGTATTTCTTCCAGAACCTGGCCAGGAAGGTGCGGCCTTCCTTGTCGGCGAATTGGGTCAGGTAGGTTTGCCGCTCGGGGTCCTCGGCATCGGCGAGCACCCGCGCCGCGGTGCTGGGCGCCCGGTAGGTGAAGTGACGGGCGATGTCGCGCATCAGGCGGATGAAGGGCAGATTGATCGAGTTGCGCAGGGCTTCCCACAGGTCCACCACGCGGCCGTTGTCTTCCTTCTTGAAGTTGACGAAGGTGTGCAGGCCGCCGCCAGTATAGAAGGCCTCGGCCGGGCTGGCCGAATAGGTCCGCTCCATCGCCGCCTGCAACATGGCGTCCAGGCTGCGATCGGAGGTGTCGCGCAGCCAGTCCACCGCCCACCGGGTCAGCACGTCCTTTTCCGGTATCTGCAACTTGTCCAGGTCGCGGGCGCTGTAGACCCGGTATTGGCCATGCAGCTCGGCGATCAGTTGCAGATAGGTGATCAGGGTGCGCAGCTTGGCCGAGGAGCCCATGTCCAGCTTGGCGCCCCGGTTGATGTCGAACGGCTGGTCGAGGTTGTCGGCCTGCACCCGCAGGACGGCGCCGTCCTCGGTCAATTCCTGCAGGGTAAAGCTGTAGAGCACCTTGGTCAGGTCGTTGCCGGGCGACAGCAGATGGTCGCCCATGAGTCCCGCGGCCTTCACGGCAGCCGGATCGGTCAGGCTGCGCAGGAAGCCGGCCACCTGTTCCTGGCTGGAGCCGTGCAGGGTGGTGGCCACGGTCAGGTCCAGCCGGTCGAGGTCGTACAGCCGGTCTACGCCGAGCAGCGCCGCCAGTTCGTTGCGGGCCGATCCGGCGGCCTTGTTGACCTTGTTCGGCCGGTAATTGACGGTCTTGCCGTCGTGGAAGGCGATATGTTGCTTGCGCGCCAGGTCGCGGAAGGCCGGCGTGATGACCCCGGCCTCGGCGAGCAGGCCGAGATGGGCGTCGGCCTGGGCGTCGAGCTGCTTGCGCCCGCTGAGCAGGTACCAGGACGGCTTGCGTTGGGAGATCAGCAGTCCGAGCACGTGCTTGTAGGCACGTGCGGCCTCGGCGGTCGGGTCGGGGTTCTTGAGCAGCAGGTTGACCCGGTCGAAATCGTAGCCGAACCAGGCCTGCAAGGCGTCGCCCAGACCATTCACCTCGCCGAAGCCGGGTGCGGCGGAGAGCGGCACGGTATTCAGGTAGTCGAGCACGATACGGCGCCGGGTGACCCGGGTATCGGAGCCGTCCAGGTAGGCGCGCACCGAGGCCGAGGCCATCTGGCGCAGCTTGTCGCCCGGGGTCAGGGTGAGGCCGTCCGGGGAGTGGCGGAATTTTTCGATCTGGGTCGCCAGGGTGGAGCCACCGGGCACGTTGCGTCCGGGTTGCACCACCTGGACCATCTTCTCCAGCACGGCCTGGGCCAGGCGGTCCCATTCCACCGCCGGGTTGCGTTGCGGGTGGTTGGGGTCGAGCAGTTCACGGTTCTCGATGAACAGCAGGGTGTTGGCCACCACCGGTGGAATGGCGGCGAAGTCGGCATAGGTTCGGCGCGGTTGGCGAAAGCTGTAATAGGGGTTGCCAGCGCAGTCGTCCAGGGTCAGGCCCGCACTGCTCTTTTCCCGATAGGGCAGGTACAGGCCGTAATCGGCCAGCTTGTCCATTTCGGGCGACAGGCGTGCTTGCTGGCTGACCTGGTAGCCGCGTTGTTCCAGCCTTTTCAGAAATTCAGGCAGCCCGGTATAGCCGAAGCGGATGTCGGAGGGACCGGCGGTCGGATAGCGGATAAGGTCGCTGGGGCCGGATTCGGTGCGGTAAGTCAGTCGCTTGGCATAGTCGGCCAGCAGCATGGCCTGGAAGGGCGAGGCGATCAACTCGTAGGCAGCCACGCCGGCCAGACCGAACAGGACCAGACCGAAGGTCAGCCAGAACCAGTTGCGACGCCTCATAAACGATCAGTCAGCCAGCCAGTTGCGCGGCTTCAGGAAGTCGGAGTACAGCCGCGCCTCCGGCGTGCCCGGTTCCGGCTGCCAGTCGTAGCGCCATTTCACGACCGGCGGCAGCGACATCAGGATCGACTCGGTGCGGCCGCCCGACTGCAGGCCGAACAGGGTGCCGCGGTCCCAGACCAGGTTGAATTCGACGTAGCGGCCCCGGCGATAGGCCTGGAAGTCGCGTTCCCGCTCGCCGTAGGGGGTGTGCATATGGCGCTCCAGGATCGGCACGTAGGCGGATAGGAAATGGTCGCCGACCGATTCGACCAGGTTGAAGCAGTGGTTGAAGTCGCGCTCGTTGAGGTCGTCGAAGAAGATGCCGCCGATGCCGCGCGGCTCGTTGCGGTGCTTGAGGAAGAAATAGTCGTCGCACCACTTCTTGAAGCGCGGGTAATAGTCCTCGCCGAACGGGATGAGGGCACGCCGGCAGACGTCGTGGAAGTGCTTGGCATCCTCCTCGAAGCCATAGTAGGGGGTCAGGTCCATGCCGCCGCCGAACCACCACACCGGCGCCTCGCCGGCCTTCTCGGCGACGAAGAAGCGTACGTTCATGTGCGTCGTCGGGGCGTAGGGGTTGCGCGGGTGCATGACCAGCGACACCCCCATGGCCTGCCAGGTGCGTCCGGCCAGTTCGGGCCGGTGGGCGGTGGCCGAGGCCGGCAGCTGGTCGCCCATGACATGGGAGAAGTTCACCCCGCCGCGTTCCAGCACGTTGCCTTCCTCGATCAGCCGGGTCAGGCCGCCGCCTCCCTGTGGGCGTTGCCATTCGTCGCGCCGGAACGGCTTGCCGTCGACCTGTTCCATGCGTTCGACAATCAACTCTTGCAGCTCGAGCAGGAATTCCTTGATCTTGTTGGTATCCATGGTGCGTAGTTTTGCCCTGTTGCGAGCATTCTAGCGTAGCTGATGCCGGTCCATGCCGGGCTTTGTCATGGATAACTACTCTGTGGCAATTCGACGCGCGGCAATTTGCCATATTCCGGATATCGGTATCGCCTTATACATTTCGCTCCGCATTCGCACGGACCCTGTCCGTGCCGGTCGCCACCCACTGCGGGCGGCATTCCCCGACTCACCATGCGCGAGGTGGCAGCCATGAGACCGAACCATAAACCCGCCCTGCCGGCGCTCGCCGCGATTGCGGCGCGGCCCCGCCTGTTCCGGGAAATCCTGATTGCACTGCTGGTCAAGACCGCGCTGCTGTTCGGCCTGTGGTGGGCCTTCTTCTCCCAGGCGCCGAGCAAGGGCGCCATCGCGCACGACATCGCCGGACATCTGGCCGGCCCGGGGTCCCGGGCGGCCCCCGCCATCACCGATTCTTTCCCTGTAAAGGAGCCACAACCATGATCGATCCGAGCGTCGTCGACCTGTCGCGGCTGCAATTCGCCGCCACGGCCTTCTACCACTTCCTGTTCGTGCCGCTCACGCTTGGCCTGTCCTTCCTGCTGGCCATCATGGAGACCACCTATGTCATGACCGGCAAGGAGGTCTACCGCGACATGACCAAGTTCTGGGGCAAGCTGTTCGGCATCAACTTCGCCCTCGGCGTCACCACCGGCATCACCATGGAGTTCCAGTTCGGTACCAACTGGGCCTATTACTCGCACTACGTCGGC
>JBAZLW010000157.1:0-6428 GCA_041650095.1 Hydrogenophilaceae bacterium
GTTCGAGGCCTGCCAGGGATGCCAGAACCAGAGCGAAACGGCGGCAACCAGCAGGACGGCAAGGGCGATCAGGGCACGCTTCATGGTTTGTCTTTGTTGAAATCGATTTCGGCTTGGAGGGTTTCTGCGGTTGCCGGTTCCGGGGCAGCGCGTTCAGGGGCGGCCAGATAGCGCAGGGCCAGGGTACGGTAGAGCGGTGGGCAGATGGTGCGCGAGACGCCGGAGGCGAGCAGGGTGACGATCATCAGGTCGATCACCAGGCCATAGCCGCTGACCATTTCCATGACGATGACGAAGGCGGTGATCGGGGTCTGGGTCACGGCGGCCAGGAAGCCGGCCATGCACAGCACGTTGGTCATCGCCGGCAGGGCCTCGTCACCGGCCAGCAGGTGCAGGTTCTGGCCCAGGCCGGCGCCGATCGCCAGCGAGGGCGCGAAGATGCCGCCCGGCACGCCGCTGGCGAACGAGACCAGGGTGGCGAGGAACTTGTCGATGCCGTAATGCCAGGGCAGGGCCGCATCCTGGGCCAGCAGGTGCTTGGCCTCGCCGTAGCCGGTGCCGTAGCTGAGCCCGCCGGAGGCCAGGCCGATCACCGCGATGACCAGGCCGCAGCCGGCCGCGAACCACACCGGGCTGTCCCGGCGCCAGAGGCCCAGGCGGCCGGGCAGGCCGGAGGCGGACAGGATCATCAGGCGGGCGAAGGCGCCGCCGGCCAGGCCGCACATCAGGGCGGCGGCCAGCAGCAGGCCGACCGGGTGCGGGGTCTCGATACCGGAGATGTCGAGCCAGCCGAAATAGGTGTAGTTGCCGAAATAGACCTGCGCCACCACGCCGGCGATGACGATGGCGGTGATGATCAGGCCGCTCATGCGGTCCTCGACGCCGCGGCTGAGTTCCTCGATGGCGAACAGGATGCCGGCTAGCGGGGTGTTGAAGGCGGCGGCGATGCCGGCGGCGCCGCCGGCTGCCAGCAGGTGCCGGCGGTCGACCTGGAGCCGGCGCGGCAGGCGCTCTCCGATCAGGTGCATCAGGGCGGCGCCGATCTGGACCATGGGGCCTTCGCGGCCGGCGGAAAAGCCGGCGAAGATGGCGCCGACGCCGAGCACGATCTTGCCGATCAGGATGCGCAGCGAGAGCAGGGGCCGGACCAGGCGATGGCGATGACCGTGCTGGGCCATCTCGGCCATCACCTGGGGGATGCCGCTGCCCTCGGCGCCCATGCAATAGCGCCGGGTCAGCCAGACGATCAGGGCGCCGCCCAGCGGTGCGCTCAGGAAGACCCAGCCGGGAAAGCGGTCGTCGAGCCCGTGCAGGGTCTCGACCGCCCATTCGGTCAGATGGGCGAACAGCACGGCGACCAGACCGATCGCCACCGCGCCGCCCCAGAAGATCAGGCGGCCGATCCAGACATGCCGATAGGCGACCTGGCGGCGCTTGAGCCGGTACAGGCTGGCGACCAGGCGGTCGCGCAGGCGGGGCGATGGATCGGGCTTATCCGCTGACATCCCCGAATGGTAGCAAAGCTTACCGGGCCGGGGCGGGCAAAGGCGCCAGCAGGGCGCGGATGTCCGCCTCGCCGAATTTGCCCAGCGCGGCGCCGTCGCCGGACAGCACGGAGGCGGCGAGTTCCGCCTTCTTCTCCTGCAGGGCGAGGATCTTTTCCTCGATGCTGCCGCTGACCACCAGCTTGTAGACGAAGACGTTCTTGGTCTGCCCGAGCCGGTGGGCACGGTCGGTGGCCTGGTTTTCCACCGCCGGGTTCCACCAGGGATCGAAGTGGATCACGGTGTCGGCGGCGGTAAGGTTGAGGCCGACCCCGCCGGCCTTGAGCGAGATCAGGAACACCGGCACTTCGCCTTCCTGGAAGACCCTGATGGCGCCCTCGCGGTCGCCGGTGTCGCCGGTCAGGGTGGTGAACGCGATCCTGGCCGCGTTCAGCTCGTCGGCGATCAGGGCCAGCATGGAGGTGAACTGGGAGAACACCAGCACCTTGCGGCCCTCGTCGACCAGTTCCGGGATCATGGCCATGAGCAGGTCAAGCTTGGCCCGCTCCCTGATCTTCTGCGCGGCATCGAGCTTGAGCAGGCGCGGGTCGCAACAGACCTGGCGCAGCTTGAGCAGGGCGTCGAGGATGACGATCTGGCTGCGGTTGAAGCCCTTGCTGGCGATCTCGTCGCGCACCCGCACGTCCATGGCGGTGCGCACGGTTTCGTAGAGGTCGCGCTGGCCGCCTTCCAGTTCCACCGTGCGCACGATGATGGTCTTGGCCGGCAGTTCCTTGGCCACATCTTCCTTGCGCCGGCGCAGGATGAACGGCTTGAGGCGGGCGGCGAGGAGGTCGCGGCGCAGTGTGTCACCGTTCTTCTCGATCGGTGTGCGCCAGGTCTTGGCGAAGGACTTGCTGTCGGCCAGAAAGCCGGGCAGGAGGAAGTCGAACTGCGACCACAGCTCGCCCAGGTGGTTTTCCAGCGGTGTGCCGGTCAGGCACAGGCGGTGCCGGGTCTGCAACTGGCGCACCACCTGGGCGGCCTGGCTGGAGGCGTTCTTCACCGTCTGCGCCTCGTCCAGGATGAGCAGGTGGAATTCCTGCTTGGCCAGGGTCTCGGCGTCGCGCCAGAGCAGCGGGTAGGTGGTCAGGCAGACGTCGCTGGCCGGAATGTGGCGGAACCGTTCGGCGCGGTCCTTGCCGTGCAGGGACAGCACCTTGAGGGCCGGCGCAAAACGTTCCGCCTCGCGTTTCCAGTTGAAGATCAGCGAAGTCGGCAGCACCACCAGGGCGGGTTTGTCGAGCCGGCCGGCCTCCTTTTCCAGGAGCAGGTGGGCGAGGGCCTGGGCGGTCTTGCCCAGGCCCATATCGTCGGCCAGGATGCCGGCCAGTTCGTGTTCGCGCAGGTATTGCAGCCAGGCCAGACCCTCGCGCTGATAGGGACGCAGTTCCAGGGACAGGCCCTTGGGTGGCTGGATCGGCTTGATGCCGCCCAGGTTCTTCAGCCGCGCGGCCAGGTTTTGCACCGCGGTCGCGCCCTTGAATTTCCAGCGCTTCATGTCGGTCAGCTCGGCCAGCCGGGGGGCGTCCAGTTTCGACACCCGCAAGGTATCCGATGGCTGGCCGTCGAACAGGTCGATCAGGGTGCGGGCGATCGGCTTCAGCCGCTCGGCCTGGACGCGCACGAGGGCGCCATCCGGGGTGAACAGGTCGATCGGGGTGTCGTTGGGCAGGAGGGCGAGCCTGCCGGCATCGAGCCAGCGCGGATCCTCCTGGAACAGGTGGTGCAGCAGCGGCGCCAGGGGCAGGCGCTTGCCCTCGACCACGATGCCCATGTCGAGACTGAACCAGCCGGACTCGGCCTCGCCGAATTCGGCGTCCCAGGCCTCCACGGCCAGGACATGATGGCGGAAGCCGGGCGGGATGACGAGCTCCCAGCCGGAGGCGCGCAAGGTCGGCAACGCGCCGGCCATGAAGGCCGGCCAGTGTCCTTCGCTGGCCAGGCCGAGCATCGGCGAGGCCGGCGCCGCCCCGTACAGGTACAGGTTGTGCGGCGGCACCCGGATGAAGCCGAGCTGGCCGAGCATGGCGGCCAGGCGTTTCTCGCTCTCCGGCTTGCGCTTGACGTGTACCGCCTCGCCCGCGGGCGTGGTGATGAATTCCGCCGAGCCGGAGGCCGCCACCGACAGACCTTCGTATTTGAAGCCGAGCGCGGCATAGTCGAACTGGCGGGTGTCGGGCGGATAGTCGCGGTAGCGATTGACGCCGTAGACATTGGCCGTGCCCAGGGTCAGCACGGGGGTCGGCTCGACATCGATGATGCGCATCCTGGGCGCGCTCGGGGCCGGCAGTTCCGGCGCCAGTTCGGCGAGCGCCCCGGCGACCACCGGCAGGTCGGCCTCGGTCAGGGGCGGCATGGTCAGCAGCCGGGCCACGCGCTGCGCCGGATAGGGCAGGGTCAGCGGGCCGATCCGGCCCGTTGCCCGATCCAGATACCATATCTCAGCGAGGGAGATGACCTCGATTGTGCCCTCGTCCTGAGTGACGATGCGGGGCGCGATCGATCCGTCCTCCAGCCGTCGCCAACCCAGGTCGGCGGTACGCGCCTCGCCAGCCTCGACCGGGCGGTAGGGCTCCGGGCCCAGCAGCAGCCGGCCGCTGGCGAGCATGCCGCGCAGGATGTCCGCGCCCTTGTCGCCGCCCAGTATGTAATCGCGATAGGTGTGATCGCCGCGCCGGCTCGCCCAGATCTGGCGCAGGATCGGCAGGTCCTCTTCGCGCACGAAGGCGGGCGGTTGCAGCAAGGCGCGCTCGACGTTGTCCCAGTCCTTGAAGGCACCGGGCTGGCCGTGCCGGTCGAGCCGCGCCTTGGCGAAGTTGATTTCCCAGGCGCCGTCGTAGGCCCGCTCGAGTACGTAGAACAAGGCCTCCTTGCTGGGGCTGGCGCGCCTGGCCGGTGCCGTGGCGCTGCCGATGTTCAGCCGGAAATCCTCCAGCCAGCGCAGTACCTCCGGATTGACCGTGGCCGGCCGCGCCGGCTGCTGGCGCAGCAGCACCCGCAGCACCGCGGCGGTATGTTCGCAGAACCAGCCGGCCGGGCAGCCGCAGGTGGCGTTCATGTGCAATTGGCCGTCGCGAGCCTGATGGATGACGATATGCACGGCATAGGGCTGGCGCGCCGCGCCCTGGACCGTGGCGGCGATGGTGCCGCCGGAGACCTGGAGGACGCGGACGGCGTTCAGGTAGGCGTCGGACGCGGCCAGGTCGGGGCCGTTGAACCAGCGTCGCAGGTCCCGCTCGTCGTAGGGAGGCAGTTCGGTGAATAGGCTCACGGGCAGGATGGAAAGAGGCGGTTTCCCTATGGGATAACCCGGCATTATAAGTGCATCGACGGATGTCCCTGGCGATAGATCGCCCGGGGCGATGCCGGATTGCTAACGCTTGCGCCAGCCCTTGGCGACTTCCCGTGCCTGTGAGGGGGGGCTGACGGTGACCGTCATCAGGTGCCACAGAAGGTGCGGAAGCCCGCCATGAAGGCGCTGGGCGCCGGTTCGGCATAGCGGGCCAGCGTTGGGTCTTCGTTGTAGGGCAGCCGCAGCGCATTCAGCAGTTGCTCGAACGGCGCCAGATCGCCTGCGTCCGAGGCGGCGTCCAGCGCTTCCTCGACGCGATGGTTGCGCGGAATCAGCCAGGGATTGACCCGGCGCATCCGCCCGGCGCGGGCGCTGGCCGCGTCGGGGCTGGCGTCCTCGGCGGCGCAGCGCTCGTGCCACCGTTGCAGCCAGCGCTCCAGCCCCGGCTGGGCGGCGAACAAGGCCCGCAGCGGCGCTTCGTTTCCCTCTGCCGCATCCGCCAGTCGCCGCCAGGCCAGGGTGAAGTCCACCTGCTGGGCCTGCAGCAGGTCCAGCCAGCTTTCTCCCAACGCGGTGTCCACGGCATCGCCATTGGCCACCTGCCCGGAGAGTCCCAGCTTGGCGCGCAACCCGGCCAGCCAGTGGTGCTTATGGCGTCCGGGGAAGGCGTCGAGCACCCCGGTGGCCAGAGAGATCGCGTGGCCTTCATTCCCGGCGATCAGCGGCAGCAGGGTCTCGGCCAGGCGGGTCAGGTTCCAGCGCGCGATGCGCGGTTGTTCCTCGTAGGCGTAGCGGCCCATCTCGTCGATGGAGCTGAACACCGCGCGCGGGTCGTAGGCCTCGATGAAGGCGCACGGCCCGTAGTCGATGGTCTCGCCGGGGATGCCCATGTTGTCGGTGTTCATCACCCCGTGGATGAAGCCCACATGCAGCCACTGCGCGATCAGTGCCGCCTGGCGCTCGGCCACGGCGCGCAGGAAGCCCAGGTAGCGGTCCTCGGTGCCGGCCAATTCAGGGTAATGGCGGGCGATGGCGTAATCGGCCAGCTGGCGCACCATGTCGGGCGTGCCGTGGCTCGCGAAGTACTGGAAGGTGCCCACGCGCAGGTGGCTCGCCGCCACCCGGGTGAGGATGGCGCCGGGCAGCGTGGTCTCCCGGTAGACCGGCTCGCCGGTGGCCACCACCGCCAGGGCCCGGGTGGTGGGGATGCCCAGGGCATGCATGGCCTCGCCGATCAGCACCTCCCGCAGCATCGGCCCCACCGCCGCCTTGCCGTCGCCCCGGCGGGAAAAGGGCGTGCGCCCCGAACCCTTGAGGGCGAGGTCGCGGCGCCGGCCGTGGCCGTCGATCACCTCGCCGATCAGCAGCGCCCGACCGTCGCCCAGTTGTGGATTGAACTGGCCGAACTGGTGCCCCGCATAGGCCTGGGCGATGGGCTGGGTGCCCTCGGGCAGGGCGTTGCCGGAAAACATCGCCGCCAGCGCGGTCGCGTCCTGGCTATTGAGGCCCAGGCGCAGTTCCTCCGCCAGGCCGCGGTTGAAGAACAGCAGCGCCGGCGCCGGCACGGTGGCTGGCTGGCAGGGTTCATA
>JBAZLW010000158.1:0-6424 GCA_041650095.1 Hydrogenophilaceae bacterium
CAGGTAATGCGGAGCGCGGTCCTTCAGGTGGCCGATCTTGAAGCGGGCCAGCATTGCATCGACCTGGTGCAAGATCCGCTCCCTGGACCAGCCGAGTTGCAGCGGGCCGAAGGCCACCTCGTCGAACACGGTCGGGTTGAATATCTGCACGTCCGGGTTCTGGAACACCAGGCCGACCCGGCGCCGGAAGGCGAAATTGGTCGCCTCGTCGGCCAGCGCGGCCTCGCTCAGCACCGTTCCGAAAGCCTTCAGCTCGCCCTGGCTGGGGAAATACAGGGCATCGAGCAGACGCAGCAGGGTCGACTTGCCGGAACCGTTGGCGCCCAGCAGGGCCACCCGGTCGCCCCGGCGGATGCTGAGGCTGAGGGCGTCCAGCGCCGGCTGGTTCGGGTAGGCGTAGGACACGCCGGTCAGTTCGAATACGCTATCGCTCATCGCTGGCTCCAGAAAATCATGATCGGCAACGCCAGGGCGATGCCCAGCGCCAGCCAGTCGCGCGGCCGGATATGGAAATCGTCGAGCAGGTGGACCTCGCCCCGGTAGCCGCGCGAGATCATCGCCAGGTGCACCTCGGCGCTGAGGTGGAAGGCCTTGCCCAGCAGCACGCCGGCCGAGGCCGCCACCATGCTGCGGCGCTGGCGCCCGGGCATGGCCGCGACGATGCGGCTGCGCCGGGCCTCGAACATCTGCATGGCGCTGTGCAGCAGCACGAAGATATAGCGATGGGTCATGCCCAGTATCGCCACCAGCACCACCGGGACGCCCAGGCTGCGCATGGCCTTGAGCACGTGCGGCCAGGGCGTCGACAGGATCAGCAGAAGGGCGAAGGTGGCGGAGGTCTCGGCGCGGCCGATCAGGAATGCCGCGCTGCGCAGGCCCTGCTCGGTCACCGGCCAATCCAGCAGCGGGATGTGCCAGACCGGGGTGCCGGGCACGACCACGATGGCCGGCAGGGCGATCACGCCGGTGAACAGCAGGACACCGAGCCAGACCTGCCTGAACAGCCGGGCCAGGGTGATGTGGGAGGCAAAGGCGAGCGCGACCGCGATCAGGAAAAGTGCGGCCAGGATGGCCAGCGACTGGGCCAGGACGCCGCTGACGATCAGGGCCAGGCAGCCGGCCAGCTTGACCCGCGGGTCCAGCCCCTGGAGCAGGCCCTTGCGGGCGCTGAGCGATTCCGCCGCCAGGCCATGCGCCATGGCCTTGGCCAGGCCGTGGACCAGGTTCTCGGCAAAATCGCGCGGCCGCAGGCGGCGTCTGCCCGGCCAGCGCTCCGGATCAGTCATGCCGCGGGCTCGGGCAACGGGCCCATGACTCAGCGCTCAGGCGACGCCTTCCTGACCGCGAACCGGGACACCAGCAGAAAGGCCAGCAGGACCAGTCCGCTGCCCAGCAGCGCGGACAGGATATAGCCGTAGCCGGCGCTGTGCATGAAGCTCGGCGCGTAGTCGGGAATCGGCGCCGTCCACAGGCTGGCCAGGCGTTCCATGCCCTGCGGCGCCGCCGCAGGGGGCGCCATGCCGCCGGAGGCCTGGATGATTTCCTGGCGCGCCTCGGCGCTGCCGAAGTCCGCCGCCGCCCATTCGCCCCAGGCCGTTCCAGCGGCCAGCAGGCCGAGCGGGGTCAGGATCATCAAGCCGGCCAGGCCATACCAGAGGGCGCGGGTCGAGCGCCAGGCGTCGGTCGGCTTCGGGTCGGCGCCGCGTGCCGAGTAGGCCAGCAGGCCGGGATTGGCGCGCTGCAGATAGGCCACCAGGCCGCCCGAGATGGCCATTTCGGCAAAGCCGGCGATGCTGGCATGGCCGATCATCATGGCCGGGACCGCAATCGCCAGCGGATAGGGCGCGTACAGGGGGGCGCCCGCGGCATCGTGGGCCAGCATCGGCTGCAGGCCGAATTCGACCGCCGTCAGCAGGGCCGCGGCATTGATCGCCAGATATCCGGCCAGGGCCGCCGCCACCACGCGCCGGGACGAGCCCGGGGCGGACTTGCCGGCGATCAGCAGGTAGGTCCAGTACGCCACCAGGGAACCGACCACTGCCATGTTCAGGCAATTCGCCGCGTAGGTAGTGATGCCGCCGTCGCCGAAGAACACCGCCTGGATCAGCAGGGCGATCGAGATCGCCACCATGGCCGCCCACGGTCCCAGCACGATCGCGGCGACGGCCACCCCGAGCGCATGGCCGGTGGTCCCGCCCGGCAGGGGCAGGTTGAACATCATGATGACGAAACTGAAGGCGGAGAACACCGCCAGCAGGGGCACCATGCGGGTATGCAGCAGGCGTTTGACGCGCCGGAAGGCGACATACCAGAACGGCAGGGTGACCGCGTAGGCGACCAGGCAGGTCGCCGGACTCAGATAACCATCCGGAATGTGCATGAAATACCTCGAATCACAGGGTTCAGCGCGCCCGGAACCACGGCATGAGCAGGCGGGGCATAACGGCCGCCCCAATCCGCACCGTAGTTCCACTGCCGTAAGTGTGAACTTTTTTTTAATTGTGTGAAAGTGAGTACGGCACGCGTGAATTAATTTCGTTCCGGAATAGCACCGGCACGCCGGGCGGCCCTGCCTCAGTCAGGCTGGCTGGCCGCCACCGCCATGATTGTCCGCTGCTGCGCGAGGTCGGGGAAGGCCGCCGGCCAGCGACCAGTCGACGCCTGAGGCCAGGCTGACAGCCACGCCTCCAGTTCCGCCTTGGGCATCGGCCTGGCGAACAGGAAACCCTGGCCGATATCGCAGCCGAACTGCTTGAGCATCTCCAGGGCCTCGGGGTTCTCGATCCCTTCTGCCGTGACCTTGAGTCCCAGATTGTGAGCCAGGTCGACGGTCGCGCGCACGATGACGGCATCGCTTTCGCTGGCCAGCATATCCATGACGAATGACTTGTCGATCTTCAGTTCCGACACCGGCAGTTTCTTCAGGTAGGACAACGAGGAGTACCCGGTACCAAAGTCGTCGATCGACAGCTGGAAGCCCATGCCGCGCAGGCGCTCGACGATGGCCAGCACCCTGAGGGGGTCCATCATGATGCTGCCTTCGGTGATTTCGAACACGATCCACTCGGGCTGCAGCCCTGTTTTGGCAGCAATGCCGGCGATCTGGTCGGGCAGTTCCGGGTCATGCAGGTCCTTGGTGGAAAGATTAATGGAAACGATCAGTGCCCGCCCCGCCTGGTGCCAGTTGGCGCAGGTCTGAAATGCCCGCTCCAGGACCCACTGGCTGAGCGGCCGGATCATCCGGGTGCGCTCCGCCAGGCCGATGAATTCTTCCGGCGGGATGAAGCCGTGCTCCATATGCGGCCAGCGTACCAACGCCTCCACGCCGATGACCGAACTGCTGGCCAGATCGATCTTGGGCTGATAGTAAAGCTGCAGTTCACCGCGTTCCAGGGCGCGCTTCAGCTCGCCCATGAGGGTCAGCCGACGCGGGCTGTGTTCGTCCATGGTGGGCGAGTAGACACTGTAGCCGGAGATGGATTTACCGGCAAAGAACGCCGCGACGCCGGCCCGTTGCAGCAGGGTGTCGGCATCGTCGCCGTGCTCGGGAGCCATGACGATGCCGATGCTGGGATGCAAGGTCAGCTTGAAGGCATGGACTATGAAATGGGGTTCGATGGCCTTGATGAGGTTGCGGGCGGAGGTTTCCGCCACGGATCGGTCGCCGCATCCACCCAGCAGTATGGCGAAGCTGTGGCTGTCGATATGGGCGACGCTGTCCTCGCTGTCGGCCCAGCTGGCCAGGCGGGTGGCGAGTTGCTTGACCAGCAGGTCGGTATTGGCGGGGCCGAGCGTGTCCTGAATCTCCTTCAGGTTGTCGACCGACAGCTGCATCACGGCCAGTGTGTTGCGCTGACCATGGTCGGCACGGAGGGCCCGCTCAAGGCGGTCATAGAACAGGGCGCGGTTGGGCAGTTCGGTAAGCGGGTCATGGGTGGCGGAAAAGACCGCCTGCTTCTCCATTCGGCCTGCATACTGGCGCAATTCCTCGGTCTGTTCCAGCACCATCAGGCTGGCTTCCTGGGACATGGCGTAGCTCGCGTACTGGCCGATGTAGCCGAATATGAAAGGCAGTGCGTCGAGTATCCACAGGACAAAATTGGAGCGCTGGGATTCGATGATGCCGCTCAGGGTGATGGCATGGCTCTCCGTGAAGCTCACCAGCAGGGTGGCGACCACCACGGCGACGATGGCCACGATTACCGCCTGCATGGCTATTCTGGCAGCCTTGGCATTCAATATCCTGGCATTACTGGCGAGTACCTCGTTGAAGGTCATGGCCATGATTTCCCCTGCTTATTATTTACCGCTACGAAAACATGGTAGGCGATAATGATCCAACCCCAAAGAAAATGCATGCCGCCAAGGCCGGCGTTACCCCTGGCCCGTCAAGCCCATGTCGGCATGGAAGTGCCAACTGTGCCGGCCAACGCGCGGTCAATTGGCCACTCTAAAGAAAGCCATCGTCTGGACGTTAATGGCAGATGACAATAAACCACAGGGTCAGGCATGCCCGCACCCACTGAAACGGCAGCAATACCCTTTCCAGCGCCCACAACGGGAGGGATAGAGCTGCCGCAGCCACGCAAGTCCAAGGATTGCCGCCTGTTGCACCGCATGGGCCGGGTCGTGTTCATCACCTGGACCCTGGCCCTGGGCGCGTCGCTGTATTTCAACCTCAGCCTGATGAACAGTCATGGCCTGAACATCCCGGCCGAGATCACCCGTTCCGCGGTGATCTCGCACGCCATCATCTGGTTGCTGGGACTTTCCGGCATGATGGTGGCCTTCCAGCGCGTACGCCAGCATCTCAGGCAGCGTCTGACCGACCTCTCGGCGCTGGAACTCTCGGCCAAGGTATTTGAGGACGGTCTCCAGGCCATCGCCATCACCGATATCCAGGGCGGCATCCTGCGGGTCAACCCGATGTTTTCCACAATGACTGGCTTCGCGCCTGAAGACGTCGTCGGCCGCAATATCGCCAGCCTCGAATCGGATAGCCAGCCCGCCGAGTTCCTGGCCGGGCGATGGCATGAACTGAGGCAGGAAGGCAGCTGGGTGGGTGAAATCTGGCGCCGGCGCAAGAACGGCGACCCGTTCGCCGCCTGGGAAAGCGCCTCCGCCATCGACGGCGAAGGCGGCGCACATCTCAGCTACATCTTCATGTTTCAGGACATCACCGATCGCAAGTTGTTTTCCTCGCGCCTGGAACGACTGGCCCAATACGACCCGCTCACCCACCTGCCCAATCGTCGACTGTTGGCCGACCGCGTCGGCCATGCCATTCAGCGGGCCAACCGCAACCAAGATCAGCACGCCCTGCTGTTCATCGACCTCGATCAATTCAAGCGCATCAACGATACCGCCGGCCATGCCGCCGGTGACCGCCTGCTGAGCGTCATCGCCGAGCGGCTGACCGGGTGCGTGCGGGCCAGCGATACCGTGGCCAGGCTGGGCGGCGACGAGTTCGCCATCCTCCTTGAGGACATCCCCGGCCCCATGGACGCCGAGCGGGTGGCGGAAAAGATCCTGGCCGAACTGGCCGAACCGGTGCGTCTGGAAGGCCGCGACTGGTATGTCGGCGCCAGCATCGGCATCAGCCTGACGCCCAGGGATGGCGACGACATGCCCACCCTGCTGAAGAATGCCGACACCGCCATGTACCGCGCCAAGGAAGACGGCCGCCATTGTTTCCGCTTCTTCAATGCCGGCATGGCCGAGCAGGCGGCCCTGCAGGTGGCCCGGGAAAACGCCCTGCGCCTGGCGGTGCAGAATCAGGCCTTCAGCCTGCACTACCAGCCGCAGATCGAACTGGCCACCGGCGCGACGGTCGGTGTCGAGGCCTTGATCCGCTGGCACCAGGGCGATCAGGTCATCTCGCCGCTGGAATTCATCCCCCTGGCCGAGGAAACCGGGCTTATCGTGCCGATCGGGCGCTGGGTCCTGGCCACCGCCTGCCGCGACATCGCCGGGCTGCATACCGCCGGCCAGCGCGGCATCAAGCTGGCGGTGAACATCTCTGCCATCGAGTTGAAACAGGTCGACTTCATCGAGCAGGTCGTGATGGCCCTGGCCGAGTCGGGCCTGCCGGCCGAGAGCCTGGAGCTCGAAATCACCGAGAGCACCATGATGGTCGACGTCACCCGAGTCGCCTCGGTGCTCGACTCCCTGGCCGCAATGGGCGTCGGCTTGGCCATCGACGATTTTGGCACCGGCTATTCCTCGCTGGCCTACCTCAAGCAGTTGCCGGTCGACTACCTCAAGATCGACCGCAGCTTCGTGCGCGACATCCCCAACGACAAGGAAGACAGCACCATTGTGCGGGCGATACTGACCATGTCGCATACGCTCGGCCTGCAAGCGATCGCCGAGGGCATCGAGACGGAGGAGCAACTGGCCTTTCTGCGGGAAGAAGGCTGCCACA
>JBAZLW010000159.1:0-6383 GCA_041650095.1 Hydrogenophilaceae bacterium
GCAGGCCGATTTCGCCCAGCAGGTCGCGGCTGTCCTGGCGAACACCGGCGCCCGCCCCGACCTGCTCAAGCTGGAACTGACCGAGCGGGTGGTGATGGACCAGCTCGATGTGGTGATCGAGCACATGGTGGCGATACGAGCCCTGGGCGTGGGATTCTCCATGGACGACTTCGGCACCGGCTATTCCTCGCTGTCCTACCTGAAGCGCTTGCCCCTGGATCAACTGAAGATCGACCAGTCCTTCATCCGCGACGTGGCGCATGCCCCCAACGATGCCGCCATCGTGCGGGCCATCCTGGCCATGAGCGCATCACTGGGCCTGCACGTCATCGCCGAGGGTGTGGAAACCGAGGAGCAGAGGGATTTCCTGCATGACAATGGCTGCACCGCCTATCAGGGCTACTTGTTCGGCAAGCCGATGGCCATCGAGGACTGGCCGCAGGCGGCGCGGGTTCAACCGGACTGAACGGTCTCGGTGGGCGGTCGGTTAGAATGCGACGGAATTTCAACTGGCGTCGCCGATCGGGGTGACGGCCGGCGAACCCGTAACCGGATCGAGTCCATGCTTTTCCAGGCTGCCGTCATTGTTCTTCTGTTGCTGATCGCCGCGTTGCTGCTGGTCCAGTTGCGGCGGGGCCGGCAGCACGACCAAGCCATCGCGGACCTGCCTGGCAATATCGAGGCCGGGACACGCCGTCTGTTCGCCCAGATCGAGGCCTACCTGTCCCTGCGCGACCGCCTCGGCCTGCGTCAGGGGCTGCCGTACAGCCACAACTGGTCGGCCGCAGCCGACTTCCTCAAGCTGATCGTCGAGCATGCCCTGGTCGCCAAGCCGGCGACCATCGTCGAGTGCAGCAGCGGCCTGACCACGCTGATGCTGGCCCGCTGCTGCGAGATGAACGGCCGCGGCGAGGTGTTCAGCCTGGAAAACGGCGCCGAATACGCCGCCGGGACCCGCGCCGAGATCGCCCGCTACGGCCTGGAAGATCGGGCCACCGTCATCGACGCACCGCTGACCAGCCGGACTCTAGCTGGCCAGGAATATCGCTGGTACGCCCTCGACGACCTGCCCGACCGGAGCATCGACATGCTGGTGATCGACGGCCCGCCCGGCTTCATCCAGCGCCATTCCCGCTACCCGGCCCTGCCGCTGCTGTTCGACCGCCTGGCCGATGGCGGCGTGGTCTATCTGGACGATGCGGCGCGGCCGGACGAGCGCGAACTGGTCGCGATGTGGCTGGCGCAGTTTCCCGCCTTCGAGCACGAATATGTCGGCACTGAGCGCGGCTGCTCGATCTTGCGGCTACGTCGCAATCGCACCCGGGCCGCATAAGCCCGGTCGCACAATCCGTATGCACCCCTGATGCATGGGGTTGTATGACGGGGATCCAGGATAAACGAGACGTTCAGTGTTCGTGCTTGCCCCGCTCGGCCAGGGTCTTGCGGATGCGTTCACGCGCTTCGGGGGTAAGGTCGGCGCCGCCGGCATCGGCGGCCCGGCCCAGGTTGCGCAGGGCCTGCCGCATCAGGGCCAGCTGCCGCTCGAAATTCCGGCATCCGTCACACAGCCATAGATGCAAGCGGAGACCCAAGCGCTCGCGCAGACCGAGCGGTCGTTCCTGGCGCTCCGAGATCAAGTGGCTTGCATCCTTGCAGGTCAGCATCTTCATTCACCCCAGTGCGGATCACACCGCCCAGTTCCTGTCGAGACACTGTCTCAGGCCCATGCGGGCCCGATACAGCATCGTCCACAGGTTGGTCGGCGTGATCGCCATTTCCTGACAGATATTTTCGCTGTCTTCTTCCATCACCTCGCGCAGCATGAACAGCCGTGCCAGGCGCGGCGGCAGGACCTCCAGGCAACGTTGCAGGATGGCCATGAATTGGCCGCGTTCCAGCATCTCCTCCGGGTTGCCCCAGTCGGACGGGGCGTTGCGCCAATGGCCGGTGAGGTCGAAGCTTTCCTCCTCTGACGCCCCATCCGGCTCGTCCGCATCGTCAAGCGGCACCTCGCGTGCATCGCGCCGGAACTGGTCCATGATCTTGTGCTTGAGGATGCCGATGAGCCAGGTCCGCACCGAGGCCCCGCCCGCGTAACGGTCCTGGGCCTGCAAGGCGGCCAGGAGGGTTTCCTGCACCACTTCCTCGGCCCGGTGTTGGTCCCGGGTATGCACCAGGGCATATTTGTAGAGAGCCGCGCCGTGCTCATCCAGCCAGGTGTCGGGAGTACCCAGTGCGTTTTCGGTCAATGCGTCTTCCTTAGGCGGGCGGAGTGTCGTAGCCATACGTTTAGAGGGACAACGGAATTATGAACCACTCCGGTCTGAATTAAATCAGGCTGTCGATCGGGATTTTGCCAGTAGATTGTCAGGAATCATGCCCGGTATCGACTAATCATCACCGTACGGAAGGAGCCCGAGATGTACATCACCCTGGCCGGCAGGAACCTGGATATCCGCCTGAGCCGCGCTGCACGGCAGGCGCTCGACCAACGCCAGACCCCGCTGCTGGCGGAGATGGAACTGCTGTTTTCCTGCCTGATCCGCAAGCAGGTGCGCTTCGGCGAACTGGGCTCGACCGACGCAACTCCGGTGTCGGAGCAACTGTCGGTCCGCTTCCGCCCGGTGATGACCCGGGCCTGCCACCTGGCCGACCTGACCGGCACGACGCCCCTGGACGATTTCCCCATCGCCAACCCGCGCCCATACGTACCGCACTGGCTGGCCATCGACTATCGCCGCGGCGAGTGGCTGGGCGAGTTTGGCTACTGACTGGAGACGACCATGCACTGGCTGATCTACCTCGTGCTGGGCTTCATCGCCCTGCTCTTCCTGATGCAATACCTGGCCGTCCGTCGGGCCCGCCGCAGCGAAGGACAGGCCGCGCCGGACACCCGCGCCGTGGACGGTCCCGCGCAAGCGGATCGGCGCCGCCTGTACTACTTCTACGCGACCCGCTGCGGTCCCTGCCGCGCCATGGCACCGCTGGTGGACAGGCTGAGCGCTACGCACCGCAACCTGATCAAGGTCGACGTGGCCGCGGCGCCGGATCTGGCGCGCGGCTTCGGCATCGCCGCCACGCCCAGCTTCATCCTGGTCGAGGACGGCCTGATCCGGCAGGTCAGGCTGGGTGGACAGAGCGAGGCGCAGTTGCTCGACTGGCTGGCCTAGCAGTCTGCCGAGGCGTTGTAGCGCCGGTCCCACTCCGCCAGCGCACGGTCCAGATCACCCTGGGCGCCGATCCAGCGCCAGAAGGCCGGGAAGTCGTCCCGGGCCTGTTCCAGCCGGAACGCCATCCGGTGACTTTTATCGCGCAGGAACAGCTCGATATTGGCCTCCACGGTGTCCAGGTAGTCGTCGGCGACATCCTGGTCAGACGAGCCGGGATCGCCTTGGAGCAGGATGCCCTCGCGGTAGGCCTTCATGATGCCGAACCCGGCGCGCCGGGCGAAACTGGCCGCCGCCGCCTCCCGCTCGCGGGTGAGATGGACGTAGTAGGCGTCATTGCCATAGGCCGCGTCGAGTCGGCCCAGGAGCCAGGACAGGCGGTTGTCGGCCTCGATGTGGTTGTCCGGGTAGGCTAGCCGTTCGGCACCGAGGAGTTGCACGCGGGTCTCGTGTCCGGCGCTGTAGTTGTTGATGTGGCTGCAGGCCTGGATGAAGGTGGTCGAGCCGCAGCGGCCGCTGTTGAGGATGAAGACGTTCATGCCTGCTCCAGGGCCGCCCGCCAGGCCGCGCGGTCGTCGCGGTAGCGGCCGATGGCCGCGCCGATCGCCGCCTTGCGCGCCGCTGCGGCCGAATCGATCAGCTGCCAGGCGCGGGAGCCGTCGGCAAAGTTGTCCTGCATGTTGGCGATGAAGCGGCGCCAGGCGTGGCATGCCCCGGCCAGGCGGGCATCGCGTTGCCACCAGCGCGCCCGATCTGAAAACAGCGCATCCAGCCGGGCGATCCTGCTGGCGATCTGGCCATGCTTGGCCGCATATCGGCTGCGCATCTCGGCCTCCGTGGCATCGACCACTGCGGCGATCGCGTCCGGGCTGGGCTGGCTGGCCGGATAGCCCTGCTCGGTCAGCCGCGCCATGGCGAACAGCATGACGTCGCCGAAATATTGCCGTTCGAACTCGCCGGATAGGTCGACGCGTTCGTCGGACCGCTCGATGCCGGGCCGGAACTCCGACTGGCCTAGCGCCGTCACGGTGCGCTTGTGCAGCATGGGCAGGTTGGCCGAGACGAAGGCGTCGCCGGCCTCGGCCTGGATGATCCGGCCCAGTGTGGGGCCGGCCATGCGCAACTTGAGGTCGGCAAAGGGGATGAACCAGTCGAGCCCTGCCGGGGTAAAGACATAGTTGCCGGTGTAGATGGTGCGGGCCGGCTTGATGCCGGCCATGAGGTCTTCGTGCCGGTAATGGCTGCGCCGGGTCGGGTGCTCGCCGTCGAAGAAGCGGTTCAGCCGGCCGGCGAAGTCGGCGAAACATCCGGCATGGTCGTGCGGCCCCTCGATCGGGCAGCGGTAACGATAGGCATCGGCGGCCGGCTTGAAGCCGAACAGGTCGGCCATGTCGTGGTAGGCGGCATCATCGGCCTTGCGTGCCGGCACGCCATGGAAGGTGCAGGCCGCCTCGGCCGGCAGGCCGGCCATCTCGGCCAGGAAGGCGAGCACGTCGTCGAGAAAATTGCCGGCCATCACGGCGGGCGAGACCGGCGGGTCGCCGACCACCTTGCCGGTGACGATGCGGGCCGGGGTCTCGCTGAAGATGCGGTCCAGGGCGTGGAGGTAGTCGACCGCATAGTCCAGTGCCTCGCCCCCGGCGGTCTCCAGGTTGACCCGGAACTCCTGGTCGCTGTCGAGGAACCAGTACAGCCGTTTGCCGCCGTCCGCCGGCAGCCGGTTCAGCCACAGGTAGGCGATGTTGCGGGTGATCGAGGCGCCCTTGTGGTGGAAGGCATCGGGCGCATGGTCGCCGATCACCCCCGCCAGCCGCATCCGCAGGTCGGGCGGCAAGCCCTCGACCAGGGCGAGCTGCTCGTCCTGGCCCAGGTAGTGGGTCGCCAGGCCCTGCCCGCTGCATGCCTCGGCCAGGGCACGGTGCTGGGTGATGCTCTCCGCGTCGCGACTGTCGTCGACGATCAGCACCGAGACCCGGCCTTCATATGGATAGCGCCGGCACAGCTCGACCAGGCTGGCCAGGCAGTCGCTCAGGTGCTGCGGCCGGTCGGCGACCGGGATGACGACGACGAAGTCATGGCGGTCCACGCTGGCCATCGCCGGTCACCGCCGCGAGGAATAGTTGGGGAACAGGTCCTTGTCGATGACGATCTCGATCAGGTTGATCGCCCCGGTCAGGTTGTGGTTGGCGAACAGGTCGTCGACGTCTTCGGCCTGCGCCACCCGCTTGTACTGAATGCCGAACGACTGCGCCAGCCGCTCGAAATCCGGATTGACGAAATCGCAGCCGATGAAGCGCTGCCGGTACTGCTGGTGCTGGTTCTTGCGGATCAAACCCATGGTGCCGTTGTTGAACAGCACGACGTTGAGCGGGATGTTGTAGTTCACCGCAGTCATCAGCTCGAAGCCGCACATCTGAAAACCGCCGTCGCCCAGGATGGCGAAGGTCGTCCTGACCTCCGCCATGCGCGCCCCGATGGCGGCCGGGATAGCATGGCCGAGCGAGGAGACGCCGGAATTGGGGTAGTAGCGGTTGCCTGCGGCGACGTTGTAGAAGTTCTGCGCGAAGATGATGTTGTCGTCGAACACCGCGGTGCCGGTCGGGAAATGCCGCTCCAGCGCGCGAAAGAATTGCTCGACCAGGGAAAAGCCCGACTGGAAGATGACGTAGTCGCTGGTCACGGCCGCCTTGGACTGGCCGATCTCGTCGCCCACCCGCTCATAGGTGACGGTGTCGCGGCCGTCCAGCCGGGCCAGGACGCCGCCGAGCACCTCCTTGATGTCGCCGTTGATCGCCAGGTCGGCCTTGAACACCTTCTCCAGCTGCTCGAAGTCGCTGTCGATCTGGGCGACGCGTTTGCCGGCCAGCAGGGTCTTGTCCCAGACATAGCTGGTGCGCTCGTTGAAGCTGGCGCCCAGGAACAGGATCAGGTCGGCGTTGTCCAGGATGTACTTGTAGGCATGGCCGCTGGAGGTGACGCCCAGGCTGCCGAGCGACAGCGGCGACTGCTCGCTGATGGTGCCCTTGCCCTTCAGGCTGGTGGCGACCGGGATGCCCAGGGTCTCGGACAGGCGCGCCACCTCGGCCTGGGCGCCGGAGCGGATGCAGCCGTAGCCGGCCACGATGACCGGCCGCCGGGCCGCCAGGATCAGGTCGGTCAGTTCCTGGACCGAGCGCGAGGCGCTGATCGAGGGCCGGATGCGACGCGAGGCTTCGA
>JBAZLW010000160.1:0-6226 GCA_041650095.1 Hydrogenophilaceae bacterium
GCCGGTGGTGGTGGTGGCGGCGGCGGCGGCGGCTTGAAAAGCCACAAATCCCCCAGGAAACCCAGGGGCAAGCTGCACAACAAGCCCAAGACGCCCACGCCCGAAGCCTGATCGGGCCACCCCGTTATGGCCCGTGTGCATCCCGATGGCTGGCGCGAGCTCAAACCCACCGGCGCGGCGGCACGCGAGATCGAGACCCTGGAGATACTTGCAGAGGGGCTGCCGGACAGTTACACGGTCTACCACGGCGTCCACTGGACCCGCCTCCAGCAAGGCCACGCCTTGGTCGGCGAGATCGACTTCGCCCTGGTCAACCCGGCCGGCCGGGTGCTCCTGATCGAGCAGAAATCGGGCTTCCTGGAAGAGACCGCCGAGGGGTTGGTCAAGCCTTACCCTAATCAGGAAAAACGCGTCGCAGTACAGATGGCGCGTTCCGCCGACGCCCTACGCGCGCGACTGTACCAGGCCTGCCAGGGTGACAAGCCCAATGTCGACAGCCTGCTCTACTGCCCCGACTACACGGTCAAGTCGCCCGGCACGGCCGGCATCGACCCCAGCCGCATCATCGACGCCCGCCGGCGCGAACACCTGATTCCCCTGCTCCGCGCCATCCTGCCCGAGGCGGAACCCGCACCGGTCGCCGCCAAGGTCCATCGTTTTCTCAGCGACGAGCTCGACTTGGTGCCCGATGTCGACGCCGCGGTCGAGCAAAGCCGACTGATCTACACCCGCCTGGCCGGCGGCCTCGCCCACTGGGCGCGCCAGATCGACTGCCAGCCGTTTCGCCTGCGCGTGGTCGGCACCGCCGGCTCCGGCAAGACCCAGCTGGCGCTCAACGTATTGCGCGACGCCGTGGCGGCCGGCCGGCGCCCCCTCTATGTCTGCTACAACCGGCCCCTGGCCGACCATATCGCCCTGCTCGCCCCGGACGGCGCCACGGTGACCACCTATCACCAGCTGGCCGACCGCATCCTGCGCGCCGGCGGCACCACGCCCGACTTCAGCCGGCCGGACGCGTTCCGGCAACTGGAGGACTTCCTGGCCGGCTACCGGCCCGGCCCGGACTGGCTGTTCGACGAGCTGATCGTCGACGAAGGC
Source organism: Hydrogenophilaceae bacterium (assembly GCA_041650095.1). Lineage (GTDB taxonomy): Bacteria > Pseudomonadota > Gammaproteobacteria > Burkholderiales > Thiobacillaceae > Parasulfuritortus. The sequence goes on from JBAZLW010000160.1 coordinate 1,099, forward strand.
CAGGACTTCCTGCCGGCCTGGCGCGACCACCTGATGAAGCTGCTGCGTCCAGAGGGGCGCGCCTGGTGGCTGGAAGACCCGATGCAGAACCTCTACGGCCGCCCGCCGGTGGATCTGCCGGCCTGGGTGGTGCTGCACGCCGACACCAATTACCGCACGCCGCGCAATCTGCTCGACTACCTGAACCCGTTGCTCCTGCCCGAACGCGCCATCGCGGCTGGCAGCCCGCTGGCCGGCCCGGAGGTGGACATCCTCACCTACGCCACTCCGGCCGAACTGATGGAGCGCACCAAGACCGCCATCACCCGCGGCCTGGGCGCCGGCTTCAGGAAGGACAAGATCGCCCTGATCACCTTCCGGGGCCGCGAGCACTCGCTGTTCACCCCGCTCGACCGCCTCGGCCCGCACACTCTCAAGGCCTTCAGCAACCGCTATGATCTGTTCGGCAGCCCCATCTACAGCGACGGCGAGCTGCTGATCGACTCGGTCTACCGTTTCAAGGGCCGCTCGGCGCCCTGCGTGCTGTTCACCGAGATCGACTTCGACACTACCGACGAACGGACCCTGCGCAAGCTGTTCGTCGGCATGACCCGCGCCAGCATGAAACTGGTGCTGGTGCTGCATGAACGCGCGGCGCGCGACCTTCTACAATACCGCCAGGACACCCAGGAAACCGCATGATCGACCACCCTCTCTCCGACGCCGAATTCGACGAACTGGACGCTTTTCTCATGGCCGAAGGCCGGCCCCGGGCGATCATGGACATCGCCATGCTGGACGGCTTCGTCACCGCCCTGCTGATCGGCCCCAACACCCTGCTGCCCAGCCAGTGGCTGCCGGTGGTCTGGGGCGAGGCCAAGGACGAGCCCATGGTGTTCGAGTCCCCGGCCCAGATGGAGCACATCATCGGGCTGATCATGCGCCTGTATGGCGCCCGTACCGAGGACCTGCAGGAGGGCGTCGACCTCTACGACCCGGTCATCTATACCCGCGAGGTGGACGGCAAGACCGTCTCGGTCATCGACGAATGGTGCACCGGCTTCATGCGCGGGGTGCAACTGGATGCGACCGGCTGGGACCCCCTGTTCCAATCCGACGAAGACGCCGCCCTGCTGATGCCGATGATCCTGTATGGCACCGAGTCGGGCGTGGAACAGTTGAAGCAGAACGAATCGCTGCGTGAGCGCCACCAGAACATCGCCGACGCCCTCGGCATCTGCGTCATCGGCATCCGCGACTACTGGCTGCCGCAGCGCAAGGAGGCGGCCACCTTCCGCCGGGCCGAACCCAAGGTCGGCCGCAACGACCTCTGCCCGTGCGGCAGTGGCAAGAAGTTCAAGAAGTGCTGCGGCAGCCCCGAGCGGCTGCACTGAACCCCGGAAGGCCGACCGGTCAGCGTGCGGCCGGCAGCAGGGCCTTCCTGGCGGCTTGGTAGTCCGCCTTCATGAGTGGGTCGTCGGGCCGTAGCGCCAGCGCCTTGGCATAGGCCGCATCGGCTTCGACAGTCTTGCCCAGTTCGAGATAGGTGCGTGCCAGCAGGGCCCAGCCCTCGCCATCGGCCGGTTCCATCTCCAGCCGTTTGGCCAGCTTGTCCGCCATGACGTCGAGACCGGGCAATTCCTTGGCGGAGCCGGTTGTCGTCCCCATCGGGGCAGCCACAGCTTGATTCGATTGTGCCGCCCCAGGCAGCAAGACCGATGCGCGATCGGCAACCTGGGGTGCCTCTGCGCCCTTGTCGGCAGACCACCACCATGCCAGTAGTCCCCCGGTAATCAGCAAGGCCGCAACGGCGGTGTTCCGGCACCACCCCGCTTGGCATAGCGACTTCTTGCCTACTGGCTTGCCGGCTGTCTCAGTCAATTGCGCGCTTTCTTCCATTACCACTCCCAGCGATAGCCAATGAAGAAATAGGTACGGCGGGCGTTGTCCTCGTTCAAGCCGGTCTTGCGACTGGTATCTTCCATGCCCAATTCGGACTCGATGTACCAGTTGTCGCGCACCCGGTAGGAAACACGGAGCACCGGGCTCCATCGCTGCATGTCAGTACCGTCATCCCTTTCCTCGGTGTAGTAGCCGAGGATCGAGTCGATCCGCCAACGTTCCAGATTCAGTACGTGGGACAGGGTCGCGGACACGCCATTGTAGGTCGGTGCACGGATGAGACTAAGGCTGGCGACGCCGACATCGTTCTCCTTCAGCAGAGAGTTGCCGATGAACTGGGCGGAATAGACATGGATATTGCCGGTGCCCGGTTGCAATATCCATCCGGTCGGTGCGCTAGCGTCTTCTTGCCAGTAATCCGACACCACGGCCAGCCGGTAGTCGGCGCCAAGCTGGAAGCGCGGCGTCATCTGCTTGGTGAAGCCGATCTGGAACAGGTCGGCATCGGCCGTCTTCATCAATGCCTTGTCTTCCAGCGCCGAGGAGCTGGACCCGGCTGCCAGAGCCGCCTTGAGGGAGCCCTCGGGCAATCCCGGAACGGCATTGGTCAGCTGAAGGATGGGCGTCTTGCGATGATCAAGCAGCAAGAACAGGTTGGTGCCGTTCGCCATCTGGTAGTTGCCCTGCAGCATGGCGATGTTCAGCTCGCCGAACATCACGTCGTAATCGAGCAGGCCGAAATAGTTGGCGCGGGAATCGAAATAGCGTGCCTCCAGGCCGATCGCCTGGCGGTCGTCCACGCCGTCCACCCGCTGGACGATGGCGTAGGCAGAACCCGTCAGCTTCTCCGCCTGTGGCAGCAGATCCAGGCTGGCGCCCGCGAAGGTCTTGCGCCAATCCACGTGGTATTCCACCGGATAGCCGACCACGGCATTTACCCGCAGGGACGGGGTCAGGTTGTAGCCGCCCCATGCGCCGTCGAAGCGGCCGAGTACACCACCACTGCTGGCGGTCTGCCGGCCCAAGCGGACCAGGTAGCCGGCGGCCTTGTCGCTGCGCTCAAAGTAGGCCGAGTTGAGGCGGTTGACGTCCGACTGGCCCGATAGAAAGTTCCGGGTATCGGTATCGCGCAGGACGAACCGGGTATCCGTATCGTTGGTCCTGCGCCGGTAGTTCATGTCCAGGCTGGTCACCAGAGCGGATTGGTCGGTCGAGGACAGGGTGTCCCTGGTGAAGCCCAGTTCGCCGGGTGCTGGCGCAGTCAGTATCTCGATGTGCGAATTGCCATGGTAGTAGTTCTGCGACAGGCTGCCGCTCAACTCCCAGCCGGTGTCGAATTCCTTCCGGGCGACCTTGGGCCTGTCTCCTTCCTTGCCTGTCTCGGCAGTCGCGGCAGGCGCGGCCTTGCCGAGCGCGGCGAGCCGCTGCCTGGCCTTTATGGCATAGGCCCCGTCCGGATAGAGCTTGTTGTAGAGCGTGTATTCGGCGATGGCCTTGGCCATTTCGCCGTTGGCTTCACGCTCCTCGGCGATCATGATCTGCGCCTCTTCCGAATAGGTGTTGGGCGGCAGGTTGAGCAGGCGATTCAACTGTTCGATGGCGGCCACATGGTCGCCACTTTTGACCACGTCCTTGATCTGCACCATCAATGCCTTGGCATCCTTTTCCCAGGCCGGCGGCGTTTGGGAAACGGGAGCGGGCGCCACTTTAAAGCCAGGTTTCGCCGTTTCGGGGGCTTTCCCCGGTACAGCCGTGCCGGAGACTTCCTCTGCCTTGGCTGCCTCGATCCTGGCCGACTCGGTCATTGCCGGTACGAAAATGGACAAGCTGCGCTGATCCTTGCCGGGCCTGACCCGCCAAGAGGTCTTCGTTTTGAAATGTATGCTCAGGGCACCGTTCAAATCCGGATAAGTCAGGGTAAAGGGCGCCAGCAAACCGGGCGCCGCCTGAGTCAAGGTTTCCGGTACTGCCGATGTCGTTGTCGACAAATTGCCCGGCTGGGCCAGGAATAATTGCAGCAATCCGCCGTTACTCAAGGGTGCATGGCGCTGATACTGCACCTGGGTCGCGAACAGGATGACGATCTCGGCTTCCTGCCCTGCCCGACGTACCTCGACCCGGTCGATCAACTCTGCGCCGGCCTGTCCGACGCCCCCGAAAACCAAACCTCCCAAGAACGCAATGCGGAAAGGGAGCCAACGCAGCCAAGCTATCATTTACTTAAAAACCTCCACTAGTGGCCCGATGTTGGCCGGAACGGGTGCGACGGATCGTCGTAAAGGTGGTATTCGTGTACTCGTGACAGCTACCCGAACAATCCTTCAGTTCCGATACCGTATACAAAACGCTGGGGCTATCGACCTTCTTATGCTCGCCCGGCTCGTAATCCCCGGCATGACAGCCCGCGCATGCCGGCTTGTAGGCAGCATACGGCCAACTGATCACTTCGCTGTTTCCCTTGTGGCAGGACGTGCAGGACAAGATTGAACCGTGCTGGGTGTAGAACGCCGACGTATGCTGATACGTCTTGAGCGTCGACCAACTGCTGGTCAGGTGGCAGGAATCGCACGCCTTGGTGGTCACGAAATGGCCGCTGGGCTTGCCCGTCGCGCTGGAACCATTATGACAGGTGCCACAAGTTCCCGCCGCAACTGAAGTGTGAGAGAAAGTCGCCGGCAACCAGGCCGTGGTCCGGTGGCAACTGTCGCACGAAGCTGTCGTCATGACGTGATTCCCGGGTTTGCCTGTCGCGCTGCTGCCGTTGTGGCAGGTCGAGCAGGTACCCGGTGTGACGCCAGTGTGAGAGAACGTGGCGGGAAGCCATGCCGTCGTCCGGTGGCAGGTGTCACAGCTCTGCGTCGTGCTGATGTGGTTGCTCGGCTTGCCTTGTGCCGCCGAGCCGTTGTGGCAGGTCGAACAGCTGCCCGGGCTGATGCCGGTGTGGCTCATCGTCGCCGGCGTCCAGGCACTGGTCCGGTGGCAGGTGTCGCACGACTGACTGGTGCTGATGTGGTTGCTCGGCTTGCCCTGTGCCGCCGAGCCGTTGTGACAGGTCGAACAGCTGCCCGGGCTGATGCCGGTGTGGCTCATCGTCGCCGGCGTCCAGGCGCTGGTCCGGTGGCAGGTATCGCAACTCTGCGTCGTGCTGATGTGGTTGCTCGGCTTGCCCTGTGCCGCCGAACCGTTGTGGCAGGTCGAACAGCTGCCCGGGCTGATGCCGGTGTGGCTCATCGTCGCCGGCGTCCCT